>JACRKK010000068.1 GCA_016219795.1 Candidatus Woesearchaeota archaeon
AGATATTATGATGCGTTCTTGCGGCGCTTTACGCAGCCAGATTCTATCATTGCAAACCCCTATGACCCGCAGAACCTCAACAGATATTCTTATGTGCTGAATAATCCGCTGAAGTATAAAGATCCAGACGGACATAATCCTATTTACATGTTAGGAGGAATTGTTGTGGCAGGTGTTTTTGACGTCGCCTATTTTATGGGTTATGCAGATAATGTTTATAGCCAAGCGCAAAACATTAACCCAAAATCCATCTTACCCTGGTATTCTAACATCGATTGGGATAAAGCTCATCTCGCAGGAAAGCAACTAGGCACGGATGCCGCTATTGCAATGGGAGCAGAGGTTATTCTGCATCAGACCTCTTTGAGGTTTTCTGGTGCTGCGGAAAGAGGGTTGGGAAAGCAAATAGAGAGCGCAAGGATCTCATCTCAGGCAAGATTGTCTAAAGAAACAATCCAAACCATTAAATTAATAGATGAAGACGGCCCTTTTCCGTACCCTTTAAAAGATGGAAGTATTTTTAAGAATTTGCTGAATAAAGCTACTGGGAAATCTCCTCTTCCCAAAATGAGGGGGGGATATTATAGAGAATATACAGTACCAACCCCCGGATCAAACAATCGTGGTACACAAAGATTAGTTGCAGGTGAAGGGGGCGAACTTTATTACACAAGCAACCATTATGAAACCTTTGAGAGGATACGATAAAAATGAAAAAAAATGATAAGATATTACGAGATCATGATTCATTGAAATATGATCTAAAAAAGCAGAATTACATTATTCTGGAAATAGATGGGTCCAATATAGAAAATGAATCCATGTTATTTCAAGCGTTTTCTCAGAGTCTTAAGTTCCCAGATTATTTTGGTAGAAACTGGAATGCATTGTACGACTGTTTGACTGATTTAATGTGGATTAAAGGTAAATGGAGATTAGCTATTCTAATTAAGAATTACGAGAAAATAAAAAAAAGAGACTATTTTACTCTTTTATTTGATGTTCTACATGATTCCCAACAGTTCTGGAACGCGACTAATAATAAGTTTAAGGTGTTCATTTATGATAATAAAAGGGTACTGAACGAGAGAAAAAATGATTCCAAAAAAGAATAAATCTCTCGTGATTATGACCCTTTTACTATTGGTATGTGTCCCATCTATTTCAGTACTACCATTCTCAGACCATTTGGGCAGCACCAGATTAGTCACGGACGCCAGCGGAAACGTGGTGAATAATGTTGAATACTTGCCGTTCGGTTTAGTTATGGACGGAGGTAAAGAGAGATTCTTGTTCACGGGAAAAGAGCAGGAGGAGGGGACGTCCCTGTATTATTATGGTGCGAGGTATTATGATGCTTTCTTGCGGAGATTTACGCAGCCGGATAAAGTGATTCCAAATGTATACGATCCTCAGGCACTCAACCGCTATTCTTATGCACTCAACAATCCATTAAAATACACCGATCCAGATGGGAAGAACCCCTTATTGGTGGTTGGTGCATTGATGCTTGCTAACTACGCAATAGAATACGCACTTATTCCAGCAATACAATATACCGATGTTACCATTGCAAATTATATGGAAACCCAACAAGAATGTGCAACTAGCTCATGTTCTGCTCCTCTTGAGTTCATCAAAAATGAAGCAATGGGGTTAGCGTTTGGGAAGGTATTGGGTGTGGGGGTTGAGGCGGCGGGATCGACAGTAAGTAAATTCATTAAACCAAGGTTCTCGTCTTTAGGGGGGAAACTCCACATTTCTGATGCAAAGTTACAGAGCAAATTTAAACATGCTAAAGAGTTTGGGGTTACGGGGAATTATAACGCAAAAAATGCACAGTTGTATAAGGAAGCGTTAGATAATTTTGTCCATGGCAAAGACGTAAAAGCGATGAGGGGAACTTACAGAAATGAGATGTTTGGCACCCATTACTATAACCCCAAGACTGGGCAATGGGCATTTTTTGATGAACAGGGGGAGTATGTGAGTGGGTGGAAACTGTTCCCTAACCAAAAAGAAGATTTAATTAATAATAGAAATGTGAGGTAAAAATGGAAGAAAAAATTCAGAGAAAACTATTTAGTCTTTTGAAACGGTTCATAGACAAAAAGGTATCTGGAACCACATTCGAAAATAGTTACCACCCTCTCGCAAGATTTATTCGCGACAATTGGGGAATTGTTAAACCATCTGAAGAAGAAGGAATTATTATTAGTGATCTTTTTGGAGATTGTGATGTTTTTTGTACAGATAAATCTTTGTTTAAAAAGGGTTTTAATTTGACAGAAGAAGAACTTCGAGAGCGTGCAAGAATTGCACTTAAAAGATTGCAAAAAGCATAGACTATGATAGCAACACAAACTCTGGAGGGATACCAGAACCAAACAGGCAACGGCCCCTTCTCCAAGTACTTTCAAGTCCCCATCAGCCGTTCTTTTGACCCCTCCTACGTCGTCGAGGAAGTGAATGGTACAAAAAGGGCAACCGTCTATTACTATGACGATACTGGAACGCTTCTTGGGGAAGAGAATGACGCTGGAGAGCGGCTCTACTATCACCCAGACCATCTGGGCAGCACCAGATTAGTCACGGATGCCCGGGGTCGGATGGTGGATTATGTTGGGTATCTGCCGTTTGGATTGGTGATGGACGGCGGCCGTGAACGCCTGTTGTTCACGGGAAAAGAACTGGAGGACGACTTATTCCTTAAACCCAAATCTCTGGCAGATCTCTATGGCAATACCTAGGCGTCTTTTGGCACTGCCCACATCATATTTTAAATTGTCAAGAATATCCTGTTCTTCGTCAAGGTCGTCTTGAGCGTTATTTACTTCATCAAGAGCCCTGTTTATCTCATCGGTTGTGGAGGTGGGGTCCTTCCTTCTTTTGTCATAAACTTGGCGTGCATCATCAAGATCGGCACTTTTTCTTCCGACCTGTATCTCCTGGTCTTCAACATCACGCTCCCCTACCTTAATTGCTCTCTTTAGAGCAGGAATAGCAAGTGAGCATTGTTGAAGGGTGGTAATATTACGGACACTGGCCTCTGAACTAATGTCAATCTCAGGGAGGGTTGTGTTCTTTGCCGAAGATGGTGGAATGGTGGCTGTTGTCTTGTTTGTCCGGGATGTATTTCTGGATGAAGAAGGGGTGGTGTTTCCTACCGTGACTGGATGTAGGGTAGGTTCTATGGTGCTGATGTTAGGTTGCACAATAGGCGCAGGTGGTGCCTGTGCGGAAGTGCTCTGGCTTAGCACATACAGCAACATACCTGCAACCAAAAGAACACTCACACCCAACAACGCAAAAAGAAGGGTTATTGCTTTTGTCATGGTGGTTTATGCCTCAAAAAAAAAGAGGAGGCAGTTACCTCACACCAAAATTTCTGCATTTATCCTTGATATCTTTCTCCAGATCCCTGGCATCATCCCTATCTAAATCGAGGTCATCAATGGTGTCTTCGATGTCTTTAACATCGTCCTTCTGGTTCTTCCTGTCACTATCAAGATTGTCAAGTTCTCTCCTGATTTCGGTTACCGTACGGCCGCAGGTTGTCTCTTGTTCAGGAGTTAGGCAAACACTCACATCTGCGGTGTTTGGACAGTTTGAAGCATTTGTTTTTGCAGTCTCACAATAAGCAATGTCATCTTCGATATTGTCCAATGTGAGTTGTTCATCTTGTAAATCTTCATCTTCCGTGTCCAGATCATCATCAATATCACTGACCCTGCGTTCAGCCCATCTGATGGCCACCCTGCAGTTGTCTTTGTTGATGTTTTTGAGGTCAGTAAAGTCAAGCTCGTCATTTGAAATTTCTGGTACGATAGCTGCCTGCTGCTGTGCGGCAACACTTTTTGCCTGTTCTTCTGTAAGCTGGGTGTCAAGCTTATCAATAGTACTCTCTAGTTTAGAAACCTGACCCTGCAACTGGCCAAGCTGAGCCTGTGCCTGGGCAGCTTTAACATCGGCTGCGTCTTTTGCCTGCTTAAGGGCATCAAGCTGGCTGGTTTGTGTCTGTACAGCAGTTGACGCTTGGGTATCCTGTTTCATAATCAGTGAAACAGTGTACGCACCACCGGCAAGTACAACAACAATAGCAATAACCAATATAATCGCAATAGCAGTCTTACTCATATAGGACCCCCCCTGGTTTTTATGAATTATGGGGAAGGGGGAGCTTTCTTCTATTTAAATGTTACCATTATACAAAGGTGAATGTACCCTTATGAGTAAAGTATATATAGCCCTCATCTATCTATTACTTCTATGGACAAAGCCCTCCTGCAAAAAGTACGGCACTATTGCCAGGAACTGGTTGTCTTAGAGCCGAAAGTCAAGGCAGTATGGATCTATGGTTCATCCACCAACAAGACCTTTGAAAACGGGTCTGATATTGATATTCTGGTTCTTGTTGATGACACTCTGGACAAAAACGATAAGATTGCAGCAAAAGTAGGCATTTTTACAAGAATCATCTCTGAAAAAGCAGCAAAAGTAGGCCTACACCTTCATTTTCAGCCACCTAAACTCCTAACCCTCTGGTGGTCTCTTCTTAAGGAGAAAGAACCCTGGACCATCACTTCTTTGCGAAGCCCCATCATCATCCACGACCCATCAGACTATATACAACTCCTGTCCACCCTTCTTGAGCGAGGCACGCTCTTCAGCGACAAAGAGCGTGCAGAAAAACGCATTGAAGAGGCAAAACTATGTACGGTCAAGGTCAGGGAAATCTTTCTCTACAAAATAACCTATGAACTTTTTATGGCGATGACTGAATCAGCACAGACGTTCCTGCTCTATTTTCGGGATTATGCTTCAGTTCCCAAAAACATTGTGCAGGAGCTTAAGCAGCTTGCGAAAGAAGGTCATATCAAATCCTCATCTGTAGAGGATTATGAGCAATTTTTTTATCTGCGTCGCAAGATAGAAAAAGGTGTTCTCTCGGAAATTACCGGGAGAGATATTGCGCTCTACGAAAAAAAAGCAAGGGGATTTATAGATGATATCGAGAAAACCATCATCATCCTCTCGTTGCAGAAAAAAGAGCAGTTTATACGGGAATCATACAGTCACCTTATGGAACTCTGTTGCAGAGCATTAAAAACCCAACGAAAGCAGCTTCCTGGAGATGATGGTAAAAAAATCATGCTCTTTAAGCGCCTGCTTGTTGACACCGGCAAGATTGATGAAGTGCATTACCTCATCCTACATAATATCTACCAACACAACAAGAACAAAAAAACCACATTGTATGTCAATCAGAACGACATTACTAATTTTGAGATTGCATTGGGAAAAGTGAGGAGGTGAACACCATGAACCAGCTGGAAAAAGTGCAGATGCTCAAGGCTTTTGATTTTAGTGACGCAGAGATTGAGAGAGTAATCAAGACCAATAACCTTGATAATGTCGTTGAAGAGCTTAAGAAATGGAAGAAAAAGATGAAAAGCAATGCACCGGTGGATATGGACAACTACAGTGAGGAATACCAGGACTGGAAGTATAATGTCCTTGGAGACAGTCCCGGCCACAGCGGACATGGCATGCCACGATGAAACAACGCAAACTCCGCCATAAAGGAAACACGAGAGAAACAAACAAAACCGCATTAGCCCTCTTTCTCTCATCCCTGCTTGCGCAGCATAAATCCGATATCAAAGCAGCATGGGTACTAAATCCCAAGGAGTTTGAAATTAACGATGATTTTAGCATCATCGTGCTTATCAATGACCTGCGTGCGAAAAAAGCAAATAAAAAAAAGATACACCAAACCGCCCATGTTCTTGAGCGTAAGATCCTAGCTCAATTACATGTTAAGATACACACGGGGTTTCAAGACCTCACCGCATTCTGGGAGCGGATTATGCGAAACGATCTGCGCCTATTTGTGGAACTTATAGAATCAACACTAGTTTATGACGAAGACCGTTTTGTAGCCCCCCTTATCGCTCTTGCAGAGCAAGGCCTTATCCAGGGGACTGAGCAGTCTTATAGGCGTCTACTTGGCGAGATTAAGCAACGCATGCGGGCAGCAGAGCAACATAAGATGAAGGCGCTGGAATTGCTGTATCAGGCAGCAACGAACGCCGGTCAGGCACCCCTTATTGCAGCAGGTTACCCCATCCCCAGCCAAAAACAAGTCCCCCAATATTTGGGTAACTATTTTGTCCGGAAGAAAAAGCTGGAGCGAATATATCAACGTTATTGTGAAGAAATTATATTCTTCTACAAAGAGTGCCAGCATAACAGGAAAACATCGATTAATGCCCACAAATTGGAAGAACTCACTTTCAAGGCCTACGTCCTTATTGGTAGGATGGAAGATCTTGTGGAGCAGTTGTGGAAGAAGAAAAAACAGCACTGATTGTAAAAAGAAAATCGGCCACCGCCGGTCAGTAGACTGGCGGTGGCCGATTTTCTTTAACCCTGCGTTTTCCATTGAGCCACTAGTGAATACACTAGTGGAAAACGCAGATTATAGCGAATCTCATTGACTATTGCTTAGGTTAATACACACTCATAAGCTTTCTCAGACCAATGCTAAACACCAGCGAGAATATGATATATGCTGCAAGCCACCCCGGCTGCCATCCAAAGATGCTCAGGCTTCCAAACGGTGTCACTTTCACCAGATTCACTTTTGCGGATGAAAATCCATCGACATTCACCCGTAGCGCAGGCTGCTTGTACACTTGTTCTGAACTAATAATTATGGGTTGCTCATACGACTTTTCCCTGAATTTGTATTCTAAGATATACTCCCCGGCTTGCCCCTGTAACTTCCATGTAGCCTTGCCATTGACAATCTCCTGTGTGGCATTGCCTTCTATCTGTAGTCCTCCTTGTATCAGCTCTACGTTTCCCGTCACCCCTTCATTGAAGAAAGCATCTACGGTAAACGGCTGGTCTGGATAGAGAGGATAATAACCCATTTGGGTGTTCAGCCAGCTGAAGATGATAATCAGGGGAATAAATGTGATGAGGGTTGGTTTAAAAGAATGCATCATATACTTCATATTTTTTTCCATCATCTGTTTCTGGACATCCATCATCTTCTTTGGATTGTCCCGTGAGGCCTTCATCTCTGCCTGATGCTTTTTCATATCACCTTTGAGCGACTTCATCATATCCTGGTCAGTGAAATATTTGTAGGCGACAACAATAATGAGAGAAATAATTCCGGAGATGATGGCTATCGCTGCAAAATGCGGCAGCTTCAGAAGCGGCCCCAGCACCGGATTTAGGAGGAAATCGAGCATGGTTCGTTTATTTTCCTATAAACTTCCTAATCATCGGATTCATGTCCATCATATGCTGCTGGGCAACCTCCTCATACAGCTTATAGACAATCATCACAGTCAGCAACAGGCCAGTGCCTGAAGTCAGCGCACCGGTCAGGTCAGCAAGCGCAGCTAATGCCCCTACAGCAAGCCCGCCCATGACTGTCAGCGGCCAGATGTAGCGCTCAAGCAACCGCTCGAGGATGCGCTCATCTTTTCTGAACCCAGGAATCTGCAGGCCGGACGCCATAATCTGTTTTGCCTGGCTTTTGGCATCCATACCGGATGTCTGCACCCAAAAAACGCTGAAAATAAGAGAGCCAACCATCATAAAACCTACAAACACAATGGCATGGAACAAATCAGAATGCATCAGCCCATACCAGAACCCCTGCCCTGCAGGAAACACCTGGAACGAGCCAGTAATCAGTTTCTCAAGACTGCGGGGTATGCTCAGAAGCAATACCAGGCCGGATGACGGCGAATTCCCTATGAACTGCCCCACGATATTCTTGGAAATAAACGCCAATACCCCTGTGCTATTACCAACCCAGTTCTGCATAAGCCTCCCCCATAACTGGACGTTGGCCATAAGCGCTGCAACGAGGATAACAGGAATGTTACTGGTATAGAAGAAATTTAGCGGCCATCGGATACCATGCCCCCTAACTCGTCCGAAGGATAAGGGGATCTCTACCCGAATCGATTGGGCAAACACGACAATCATGAACACAATGATGGTAGAAAGAAGGCCGGCGATCATAAGTCCTGCGGTTTTTGGGTCTCCGGCAGCAAGCGACTGGAACAATGCAGGAATTGCACCATAAGAATAACCCTCGCCGGCGACACCGCCAGCGCCCCGCAGCGGGCTAAACATCCGGACAAACAGAGATTTTGAGACACCCGCTGCGATAAATAGACTCAATCCGGAACCAAACCCCCATTTGCTGACCACCTCGTCCATAAACATAATGATCAGTCCGCCCAAAAACAGCTGGAAAATAAGAACAGACGCACCAAGTCCGGCAACAGGTGCAAGACCACCCATCTTTACATAAATGATGGCTTCAAAAATAATGAAGAAGATGGACAGCATCTTCTGAATACCCTGGAAATTTTTCTTCCCCTCATGAGAGGTCAGATCAAATTTGATAATTCCCGAGCCGTTTAAGAGTTGCAATACGATAGATGCAGTCACTATAGGACCAATACCTAAGGAAATGATTGAGCCGAATTCTGCACCCAGGATTATGGACAGGAACTCAAACTGCTGCAACGCGTTCTGTCCAAGACCAAAGAGGGGGATGAACCCAAGAACATAGAACAAAACCAGAACAATAAGCGTCCATTTCAGTTTTTCCTTGAACGCTAACCTACGCTGTGTAGGTGCAGCCACTTCCGGCAAATTATCAAGGATTGTTCGATACCAGACCATTATGCCCCCTTATTATTCTATACGATAACAAACTATTCGGCTACTGCTTTTTTGTCACTTGTCTTTGTGGTTGTTACGGAACCACCAGCCGACGTTATTTTTTCCACAGCACCACTTGAGGCGGAAGGGACTGTGATCTTATATTTTCTGGTGGGATGTCCGCTTCCCAGAAGCTTGTCATATCTCTGGGAAAGATCCATCACATACGCCCCTTCTTTTTGCTCAATACTCTTCTCACTAATAAACTTTTGGAACTGCTCTTCAATAGTAGCAATGTTAATGGTCTTGACTTCTTTAAGACTGCCTACAAATCCATGCTTCCCGCGATAGTTAGGAATCATATCGTAGGTGGGCTTCTTTGCGTCCGCTCTCTTTCCGGAACCGGCATTTCCCTTACCGCCGCGGTTACCAGCACCACGATGCTTCTTCTTTGCACCCCATCCATGAGTCATGCTGCCGCGCATCTTCACATTTTTCTTTCGTTTTTTGTGTACCATAGTCTCACATCTATACCATCCGTTGAATAAGATCGTTTATTTTTTGTCCTCTCTCGCCCAGGCCGCCTCCCCTGGAGAACGGTATCTTAATTCCTTTTCTGCCATACCCCTTTGTTGGGGGGTTTAGCCTGAAAAACGACTTCCCGTCCTTTCCCCTCTTCTCTTTGAGAAGTTTGAGGGTGGCATCATCAATTTCTCCCCAGGTGATATAATCCTTCACTTTCTTGATCATACCCCCATACGACGGGTTTTTTGGAACAACAGAGCAGTAGTTTTTCTTGTGGACATTAAGCATGTCCAGCGTGCTTCGGATCTCACCATCAATGGCGCAGGTTCCCCGTATCCTCACAATAGCAATCATTGGTTCTGTACTCATGCTGCCACCTCATTGGTGACTGCTGCTTTCTTTTTTACAGACCCTTCTTTAATTCCAAGAGAGTCGATATCATGGGGGTGAAGTTTTGTGCCCACTAATTGTCGGAGCGCGTCAGCAGTAGCTACAATCAGATTTGTCCTTGTTTTTGTTTTTCCAAAGACCTTTGACCAGACATCCTGCACACCTGCCAGGGTCAGGATTTTCCCAACCTCTGATTCCACACAAAGCCCAGTCCCTTTAGGTGCAGGGAGAAGTGCAATACGGATAGAGCCGCACTTGCCGTCTGCCTTTATGGGGAGCGTGTGAGGTTCCTTGCAACTGCATTGCCAGGATCCGCAACCTCTGCGTATTTTTCGAAGATTAAGTTTCGCATTACGGACTGCTTTTTCACGTGCAGGAACAGTCTCTTTTGCCTTTCCATAACCGATTCCCACATAACCATCTTTGTTACCTACAACAGCATAGCATGCAAAGTTTGGCTTGTTACCTTCCTTTGTCTTCTTCTGAACTTGTTTGAAAACTCGGCGTTGACCGCCACCAAATTTACCCCTGGACTGTCCAATGAGCAGTAAATCAACTTCCCATTCAGGGACAAGCACATCAACAATCTCAGGTTCAAGGATCCTAAGGCCAGCATCCAATATCTCATCGATAGAGGTGATCTTTTTTTCCTTCACTTTCTTGCCGAGTGCAGTCTTTGGTTCCCATGCATTAATGTCAAATGACCCTTTCTTGATTACAGGAACCTCCTCTGCAGGAATTTCTGCCGGAGGCACAATAATATCCTCCACAGGTAAATCCTCAGTCACTTTTTTCTCTTCCACTGGAACTTCTGTTTCGTTGGTTTTCATGATTATACACCTTTCTGGAGCTTTTGCATCACCGCTGTGAACTGTTTAGGTAAATCAGCAACATCCAGATTTCTTTTGAGATATGCAGAAAATTGCTTTTCATACGCCTGCGTTCCCTGACCCTGCAATTTCTTTGCAAACGCAACAATATGTTCGCCTTTGATGCGTTTTTCATCAGGAAACATCCCAGGATCATGAGGTATTTCCAGACCACCGTCAATAGCACCTTTTAGTGCAGCATAGATCAATGTACCTTTTCTGGAGACATGCAGGCCCGAGTCAAGAACAGCATGGTTGATGCCCTTTGCCTTGGCTTTGCTAGCAATCATGAATCCTGTCAGGTATGCTGTAGAGGTGTTCAGTCCAAATTTCCAACCCTGCTTCTGTAGTTGGCTTGAATTCCCACCCAGAACAACCATATCTCCTTTTGCCTGGTATTCTATAAGCTGTACAACAATGTTACGTAATGCTCTCCTTACGACTAACCGGGGTTTGCCTGATTTCAAGAGTGCAAGCCTTTTCCTATAGTCTGTTTTTCCCTCACGCTTTCGGCGATAGGGTACCGTGTATATATTTTGTTTTTTCATTTTTTCAGCACGTTGTGTTCTTCAAGATATAATTTGAGGTGACCTTTGCTTCTGAAAAAACCACCTTTTGCTTTAGCATAAAAATCATTGAACTGTGCAACGGTAATGAGTTTCTTCTCTTTCAGCCGTTTAAGGAGGCTGCGCTGCAGGCGGATGGTTTGGATCCAGCTACGTTTGCTTGAATTACGGGCATTTGATGCACCCTTACGTGAACCATGGCCTTGCCTTCTGCCTTTTCTCTTCTGGACCTGCCTCTTCTTGGCACGCGCCCTTGAGATACCGATTGCCTGCGCCTTGACAATAATGCTATCATGGATGAGGCCGCGGACATCCTGCTTGGTAATTGCCCCCTTAACATTATCAGTTTCAACACCCAGTTTTGCCATCCTGTCAAAATCTATTTTAATCCTGCGTTTTGAACATTTCAGCACTTTGCTTGCTAGCTTTTTCTGAAGTGATAGGTCCATCTTTTCACACCTTTTGTGTCAGCACTTTGTCTTTCTCTTCTTTTTCATGCTGTTCTTTGGATTCTTGCCCTTCTGCAGTGGCATCAAGGGTGGTCTCTTCTTTTTTCTCTTCCTTCTGCTTTTCTTCTTTCTTCTTGGCTTCCTTGGCAAGCTCCTCTTTCTTCTTTTCTTTGTCTTTCTTGGAGACTTCCCGTTCAGCTTTTCTCTTTGCAAGCCGTTCGGATGCGCTATTGATGAACGCATCAGCATCCTTGATATTCAAAACCTTGAAACTCCTCTCCTTGAGCAGTTTTAAGAGATCAATTTTCTTTCTTGCACCCATCCCTTTACCTAAAAGGATACTGTGTTTTGCAGCATCGAGTGGGTGGATATCTTTGAGCGTGTGAACCACAATCGGAGTCAGGCAATATTTTGGATCTTTGCCCCTGAGATCTTTTGGGCTGCCCCAACCTATCTCTACACCTCTTCTGTACCCTTTCTTGTGAAGGCGAATCTTTGATTGAATACCCTTTGGTCTTCTCCATTTCTGCTTAAGGCGCGCTTTCTTGTGCGCATCCTGCATCCGGAACACCGGTTTCTTCTTTTTGTAGTTTTTTCGTATATCTTCCATAGTGATTACCTACGCGATTGGTTTGCCATCTTTTTCAGTGATATAAAGTCCATCCTGGAAAATCCTGGGATCAAAATTTGGTCTGCGGGTGAGCGTTTCTATATCTGCAGCAACCTGACCTGCAAGCTCCTTGTTTGGACCCTCTACAATGATATCGTTCCCCTTTATCTCCACTTTGACACCTTTTTTTATCTTGGTGGTTCTTGGGACTTTTCCTCCCATAAAATTCTTGACGCTGAAGGTATCGCCTGAAATGGCGACAGTCATCGGAAAGTGACTTGAGCACACTTTCAGCTTGTAAACGTGGCCTTTACTTACCCCTTTAGTCATATTGGTGAGGTGTGCTGCAAAAGTACCGACCATACGTTTTCCGCGTTTGGATGTTTCTTCTTCAGTCTGCACTACCATCTTATTGTCCTGCATCATAAACACAACACCCGGATAGGCCATCTCCCTCTTTAGTTCTCCTTTCTTTCCCTTGACCGTAAGGGTCTTGTCCTGAACACCGATTTGCACGCCTTCAGGAATGATAACCACTTCCTTATACTTTCTCTTGTTCCCTTGTTTTTTTGCAGGTTTCATAGTGTAGTTAGTAGCAGTAGATAAGTAATCTTCCACCAAGCCCCTTTTGTTTTGCTTCTTTGTGCGTCATTAATCCCTTAGAGGTGGATACCACAAGGATACCAAAGTCCCTTGCCGGAAGGTATCTTTTCTCAAATTTCTCGTAATCATCTAGGGTTACTGAATATCTTGGCCTGATTGTTCCGCACTTATTGATTTTGCCAAGCAGGTTGACCTTAAGCAGACCGACGCCACCTTTTCCGTCATCCTCTTGCCTAACCTCTCCCACAAAATGGTTGTCGGTGAGGATAGACAATACGTTTTGGATGAGCTTTGAACTGGGATATACCGAGCAATCGCTCTTTGTCGTCCGTTCTGCATTTAGGATGACAGACATTGCGTTTGACAGTGTATCATTGAGTACCATTTGTTTTTCACCTAATTGTATTTTTTGAATCCGATGTGTATTGCAACTTCCCTAAAACAATGCCTGCATAGATCGAGGCCATAACTCTTAATGTGGGCCCCAGCCCTGTTGCATCGCCTGCACCGTTTCAAGCTTCTGCCGCAAGTCCTCACTTTTGGCGTGTTATATCTGCCAAACCGTGTCATCTTCGCCGGTTTTGCGCGAAGCTGTTTTAGCATTTTACGATGATCGCTTGTTGTCATAGTTATTCACCTGTTGCTGCTTCCTGTATCTGCACACCAAGTTTCTTCATGAATGTGATAGCATCCCCTTTAGTTACTTTGTGTTTGTGCGGTATTTTTTTGGTAGCAATCCTTCTTTTACATATCCTATAGCCTGGCCTTGCGAGTGTCACGCAGACCATCAGGCCCATGATGCCTATATCCGGATCGTATTTTGCATCAGGGATATCAATATACTCAGGAATACCAAAGGTAAGGTTCCCATTCATATCAAACTGCTTTTCTGAGAGGAGATTATCCCTTGCCTGGAGGAGCCTCTTAAACAAGGACTCCGCCTTTTTCCCCCGTACCGTAAGCTTGCAGCCGATAGGAAGACCCGGCCTCAGACCCCATGCCTGGATACGTTTCATGGTTGTGGTCTTGACAGGTTCAATCCCTGTTATCGCTTTCAAAAGCTTCACTGCTTTTTCAAGCCGCGCCTGCTCTTTTCCAGCACCTATATTTAAGGTGATCTTTTCGATACGGATCTTCCGCATAGGATGTTCATTGGTCGTCATAGTTCATCACTCAATGGATAGCACTGTTTTATCTTTGCCAACAGCATAGGCATATTTTCTTAATGTCTCAAAGGCGGTGTCTCCAATCTTTAAATGGATACGCGTCCCAACAATATCTACCACTTCAGCAACTTCACCGATATGATTCCCCCCTACGAGATAGACAAACATCCCTTTGGCGAGAGGTAGGTGTTCCTTTATGTCCTGTTCAGGAATTTTAAGCACAAGGGAATCTCCTGCACGATAACTATTATTGTCAGTGTATAAGTTCCGGCCATCATGCAGATGGAGCTGTATCTTGCCTTTGCACATGCTCTTGTTACGGATTTTACATATCTTTGTATCCGCTCCCCCTTTCTTGACAGAAGCAAGGCACAGTTTTCCACGTTTATCAATCAATACACGATATGCCTCTCCAGCATCACGGATGTCAAGGATATCCATCAGACCAACAATGAACCGTGGATCCTTGCGCCGTACACCGTCTACAAGTATCTGTTTTGAGTGGAGGATGCCCCTAACTTCGCGCTGTGTTTTGGCATATTTAAGATAGGTCTTAAAGATAACGCTCAAAGGAAGACCGGTTTCGAGAGAGTGAGCACCAGGATTAGGCCGGGTGATAAATACCAGCCCTTTTCTTTCAATGTTCCAGCTTGCAGGAGCACTAAGGCTTTTTAAGTGGTTCTTGGTCATTGTTCTTTCCTCTTCGTCTTGAGTCTTGTTTTATCATCCATTTTGAGTTCAGTAATAAGGAGGTTGGACGGGTCAGTAGATGGAAATGCCTTTGCACCATCTTTCTTAAGCAACTCCACACCATCGACATATACTTTAGTCATCTTAGTATCTATGCGTGTGACTTTGCCACTTTTACCTTTGAACTGACCACGCATGATTTTGACTTTATCTCCCACACGCACGGTGGCGCTGCGGGTGTGATATTTTTGGCGCAGTTCCTTAGATAGGTGACTCCCTAGAAATGCCCTCTTGACATGCATAGGTGCTTTTGCCCTGTACTTGCGCTGTTTTCGCACTTGCGTGCTTTTTTTCCAGGATGGTGACCATTCTTGTTTCATGATATTCTCCTCATACAATCATCGTGGCGACTTTTGCAACTGCCGGCCATCGTTCGGCGACCTCTTTTGCGATAGGTCCCTTAAATATAGTTCCTTTAGGATTGCCCTTCTCGTCCTTTAACACAACCGCTGCATTGTCTTCAAATGCAATCCTTGTGCCATCCGGCCTGCGGTACTCTTTCTTTTGCCTGACAATAACAGCCAGCACTACTTTCTTCCTCATATCCGGCCTTCCTTTCTTGACGGTTGCCATGATCAGATCACCGACCGCAGCAGCAGGTACTCTTCTCCGTGTATTTTTCAGGCCCATGACGGTAAATATTTTGAGTTCCTTTGCCCCGGAATTGTCACAAGGTATAACTCTTGCTTCGAGTGGCAGTGATCTTGCAATCTTTGATTTAAGTGCTTTCATTGGTCGTTCCCCGTCTCCTGCGTCTCTTTTTCTGTTGCAGGTTCTTCTGTTTTACGCTTCCCCTTACCGGCATATTTATCCTCGACGACCTCATCATACATGTGATGCTTGCCAACGATAGCAACAACCACAAAATGCTTAGTCTTGCTTAATGGCCTGCACTCAGCAATCTGTACGATGTCGTTTTCCTTGGCATTGATACTGGTAGGATTATGCGCCTTGATCTTTGTCTTCCTCTTTTCATACCTCTCATATTTTGGGAGATAATGCCTTCGTGACCATTCCACAACCACCGTCTTGTGCATCTTTGCACTAGTTACTCTGCCGGTGAATGTTCTGCCACGTACCTTAAGACTGCCAAAAAAAGGACACTTTACATCTTTTGCGTCTCCTTCTTTTGGACGAGTAACATTCATGCCAATATTTTTTGCGGTCTCCATTATTTTTTCACCCGTGATTTGATGCGCTCTTCAGGCCTGCCAACTAATACACTCCCTCTTATTTCGAGGATGCGGTTGTCCAATGCCGTCCGAAATGTTATACCTTCTTTCATCACTCTCTTGTTCTTGTTGTTTTTTTGTATGAGGAACGTATATCTGGTTTCGTCGACAATCGTCCCGTGCATCCCCACCAATGATGGGTTCCTTGCCGAAACGATGTCAAACGGCAACCCGATGAGTTCCGTTTTTGTTATGTTTTTGATGAGCATTAGGTTGTTTTATTTTATTTGGATAGTCTCTTGTGGGAAGCCCATAGCAACAAGGAATTGCCGTATGCGCTGCCGGTGATCACCCTGCAGCTCAATTTTGCCTTCCTTGACTGTGCCTCCACATGCAAGCTCATTTTTGAGTTTTTTGGTGAGTTCTTTGAGGTTGATGTCTTTTTGGTCAATACCCCTGACGACGGTATATTTTTTGCCGAATTTTTTTTTCTCACATAGGATGAGGATTTCTTGGTTTTCTTTGGCGATTGTTTCACAGACACAAAGCTCTTTTGGCAAGCCGCACGTCATGCATATTTCACTCATGCTTGGGTTGTACCTCCACTTTTTGTTTGTTCTTATTGAGGAAAGTCATTACTTGGGCGATGTTTTTCTTGAGCTGCCGCACTTTTTTTGGGCTTTTAGATGTTGCTCCTGTCGATTGCTGGGAAAGCTCTTTCATAAGCTCCTTTTTGAGCTCTAAGAGCTGTTCTTTCAGTTTTCCTGCATCCTTTGTGACAAGCTCTCTAGTTTTCATGTTTCTCCTCTTTCTTTGGCTCTTCAGTCTTCACTTTTCTTTTCCGGGGCTTTTTTTCTTTTGTCTCCGGTTTCTTTTTAGTATCTTTTGCGGAGGGGGCATTCTCTTCTGCACCCTCTACTGTTTTTCCTGCTTCTTCTTTTTCTTTAGCTTCTTTGGAAATCCCGCTCTTTGCAGCATCCTCTATTTCCTGCTCGCTTAGATGAATAATCGAATCCGGCATTCTCACATCAGGCGGCATAATCCGCACCTGGATACCCACAGTCCCGCTCTTGAGTTGTGCTGCTGCATAGGCGACACGCACCTTTGTCATAGCAACGTCACCGCTTTTCTTCAGGTAACCCTGATAGAAGCGCCATCTCTTTGCCCTAGCACTTGGCACTTTTCCTGAAATGAGGATTTCGATACCCTTAGCACCTGCACCCATGACTTCTGTCATAATCTTATGACCAAGCCCCTTGAATCGTGCAATACCAAAAGATTCCATGGATGTCTGGATTTTTTCAGCGATGATATGGGGATCCAGACTTACATTATCCACTTCAGCAAGTTCAACCTGAGGGTTATCCATATTGAAATGTTTCTTGAGATCCAGTGTCAATTTTTTGATACTCTGACCCTTGCGTCCGACGACAAGACCGGGTCTCGAAGCAGAGATAATAATTTTCTCACCAAGCGGCGTTCGCTGTACTTTTGTGTCGCTATGGCCTATTCGTTTGAGATTTTCAGAGATATACTCTTTGACTGAAAACTCATTCATTTTTTTCTTGATTATTTCACGTTCGATCATGGTTTCACACTTTTTACTTTTTTTGCTTTCTCTTTCTTCTGTTCTTTTGCCATTTCAACAACCACTACTTCAACATGGCTGCGTTTCATTTTTCTGCCCCTAAACCTTCCTGTATGAAAGGGCCTTGAGGCCATATGAGCGCAACTGTGTTTGATGACCAGATTGGCAGTGTTGAGCCCCTTTTCCTGAGCATTTGCCTCAACAGAATTGAGGAGTGCAAGGATGGCAGTTGAACAATTCTGCGGGTAACGCGCTGCAGCGAAATCCCCTTTCTTGTGACCCACATCCTTATTATATCTCTTGAAAGGGATAGGTTTTTTCATAGCAATAACATCCTGTAAATATTGTTTTGCCCATTGCAGGTTTCTTCCTCTGATGAAATGGCATACTTCTACACTTTGTCGTGTAGAAATGCTCAGATCCCTACCTACAACACGAGCCATGTGCTCTTTGTCATATCCCTCAAAAGCATAGTGATGCGTTGCCATTTTATTTCACGGACAGGTTTGCACTTGATTTTGTTGCCCCTACACCAGGTGCGCTGTGTGCAAGCTTCTTTCGTGTCAGGACGAATTCCCCAAGACGATGACCAAGCATATGTGTCTGGATATCCACCATCTCAAAGCTATTTCCCCTGTGCACTTTTAATTTCTTCCCAATCATGAGGGGAAGGATGACCATATCCCTACAGTGAGTTTCTATGAGATCTTTTCCGGCGCGCAGTTTCTTCAGCAATACTTTCTGTTCCTCAGTAAAGCCGCGTTTAATATTCCTTCGTATTCTTGAAGGAGCAAGTTCTCCAAATTCCTTAAGATCCATCGCCTTAAGTTCTTCCACTGTTTTTCCCTTATATGTGAATTCTTTTCGTGCCATGGTTGTTTACCTATTGTTTCTATTTCTTCTTGCGGCCAGATCTGCGTGCTGCAATCATACCCACCTTTCTTCCCGGAGGTGCGTTTCTTGATGCCGGCCTTGCTTTTGATTTTCGTAAGGAACGTTTGTTACCAAACGGATGATCGACTGCGTTCATCTTGGATGCGCTGGTGACCGGGTATATCTTGTTCTTAGCTCTCTTTGCATAGAAGAACCTTCCTGCTTTCACAAACGGCTTTTCAGTTCTTCCACCGCCAGAGGTGACACCGATAGTTGCCCGACATTCTGGATGAAACGTTTTTTGTTTCTTGGACGGAAGGATGACTTGAACACCCTCCTGCATATGACTCTTTACTTTTGCGAAAGTACCGGATGCGCGTACAAATTTACCGCCGTCTCCTGGTATTCCTTCAATATTATATACAGATGCCCCTTCTGGAATGGATCGCAGAGGCAATACATTCCCTATTTTGAGTTCAACACTTACTCCAGCAGCAAGTGCTTCTCCAACCCTAATACCTTCAGGCGCTACCTGTAGCACCGTCTCACCATTCTCATACGCAACCTCCATTAAGGGGCTGCTGTGACCTGAACTATGAATAAGATCCACCACTTTTCCATTCAAGGAGTTTTCATGCCTATGGGCATAGCTGATTTCGCCAGCGTACCTAAAGCTTGGAGCCCTGTAGCGTGGGCCTCCCTTACCCCTTGCCTGTGCAATGATATTTTTACCCATAATTTCACCTAATTACATTAATCCTAATTTTGTGGCGATATCGAGTGCCGGCGTTTCCGGACTGAACCCTACATATGCCCGCTTTTCTCCTGCAGGCGTAATAAACGTCCTGACGGAAACCACCTTTAATTTGAATATCTCTTCGATAGCCTTCTTGATTTCCGGCTTTGTTGCCTTTATATGTACAACAAAGATGAGCTTGTTCTGCGATTCCATAAGCCGAATCGATTTTTCCGTTGACAACGGATGTTTGATGAGTGTGTAGGGATCCATGAGTATCACATAAACAGTTTTTCTTTTTCCAACACTTCAATGGCAGCTTCTGTGAATAAGGTAATCCTGCCAAGCGCAGCACCCGGCGCCAGTACATTTGCATTAAGGTCTTTTACAACAACAGCATCAAAACCAGGAATATTATTGACTGCCCGTCCGAAACTGCACGGTTTTGAGACGACCACCAAAGGACCTATTTTCCCGCGATATTTCCTTCCGCGAAGTTTCCCCTTACCTGGCCTAATGGTTGTCACTGAAGCGCGTTCTGCTTCCTGTTCCAGGCCCAGTTTACCAAACGCTGTTGCAACATCCTTAGTCTTTGCAAGACTTTCAAATGCATTTTCGAGGATAAAAGGATAATGTTTTGGGACAATATGACCTCTTGCTTTGACCGTTTCTGTCTGGACTACAGCACTCATCGCAGACCTGATGGCTTTTCTTCGCTCTTTTTTGTTGATTTTCTGCGTCCAGTCCTTACTTGATTTTGGAGGGTGTGCCCGCCTTCCGCCGACTGTTCCTGGTGCCTCTGCACCCACCCAGTTCATTCTTGTTCCTTTTCTTGAAAGGACTTTTCGTGGGACACGGGAGATACCCATACCATAGGCACCTTTGTAATCTCTCCTTCTTCGAGAAACCTTTGCAGAAACCTTCATACCAGCCATAGGATCAGCACCATACGGCTGGCGACCATGACTGTGGATAGCAAGCACTGCCCGCTCGACGATATCATAGCGCACCGGCTCAGTAAATTGTACCGGCAACTGTTTTTTGCCTTTCTCTGTTCCGTCGATACCGTAAATGGAAAGTTTCATGATTGTTTACCCTTGCTTTGAAGCGATACTTGTATATTCTATTGTTGGGGGTTGTGATGCTACTTTTTTCGTAGGCCGAATAGCATGATTAAGCCGCAGCAGGCGTTTTGCCGGCCCAGGCAGTGATCCTTTGATAAGCACATAATTACTTTTTACCTGACCATAATGGAGAAACCCACCGGACGGGTTGATATCAGAAGCAGTATTGGAGATTTTGACCAGCCATTTGTTGTATTCGGTGCGCTCATGGAAGCCCATCTTTCCTGCATGGGCAACCCGATACATCATACCGCCCTGTCCACACCACGCACCAAGAGAACCGGGACCTCGCTTGGTCTTTTCAGATTTATGGGACCTGATTTTGACGCCAAAGCGCTTGACTGGACCCTGGAAACCCTTACCTTTGGTGACTGCGTGGATATCAACCAGCGCACCCTCTTTGAAAACATCAGCGATAGTAATTTCTTTATCCAGATGGTCTTTGACAAACTGAAGCTTGGCATTCTTGTCGCCACCCAGTGCAATTTCAAAGACCTCTGGTTTTTTCTTGCCGATACCTGTGAATTTGGGTTGTGTGTAGACAACCAGCACCACATCGTCAATATCTTCTGGTTTGATATCCTCAAGCTTCTTCTTGACGTTTTTTGCAAGGCATAATTTGCGTGCCAGTTCTTTCTCAGCCTTCTGGACTTGTATTTCAGTTACTACATGAGTGCCATAAGGCGTTGTCTTGTAGAATCGTGCAGAAAGAATCTTGATGGGGGGGCATTCAACAACAGTAACGGGCATGAAAATGCTTGAGCCCTTGGTTGGAGAATGAGAATAATTATCTGTTATAATAAGATGAGTCATACCTACTTTATAGCCAGCAAAGCCCATTGGCTTTGCATCTTTGGCAGTAGCCCATGCCTTTACTCTGGCATATGACCTCTGTGCCCGTTTTCTGGGCCAGTACTGCATGCTTCCTTTTCTTGGTCTGTGTGCTTGTCCCATGGTGTATCTCAGATAGTCCAGCCTGAATGGTGACCGGACGCTCTTTTTTCCATTAAATCGCCTTTTTATGCAGAGTCAGATTAGAAGTCTTACAAAGTAAGATCGTACTGAAAATCTGCTTTTCAGGCGTTGTTTACCATATCCAAACGATATATTTGGATTCTCGTCGTGCAGATGCACGCAATTCTTGGAGAAACCGGTGGGGGTTTATAAAGATTACGAATAAATGAGTTGTTAAGTAAACGTCACCTATAATACTGGGCTTAAACGAAGTTGCGAGTCCGACGCAAATTTTTTGTTGCCGCAGTTTTTTCTTAACTGCTATAAATTATGCCGAAGGCAGACAATAATTAGGGGTCGCTCTATAAAAAGA
>JACRKK010000009.1 GCA_016219795.1 Candidatus Woesearchaeota archaeon
GTTGGAATCACATAATGGGAACAGGATAAATCACTAAAGTGCTTTTTCATAGATGTTGAAAGTCGCTAAAGCGATAATAACACGACTTTCAACTTTCCATTGAGCCACTAGTGAATACACTAGTGGAAAACGCAGATTTTATGACTCGATGTACACACTTATTTAAATCTATCCCTGCATAATCTCGCTTGCGTTGATATTATATTTGAGGATGTGATAGCTTGCAATCCTATAATTGTAGCTTGCGTTGGTGATACCCACTATCCCTGCAACCTTGTTGCTGCCGCAGGTGTTCCTGTCATTGGTTGACCAGAAACAATAATCAACATATGATGCATTTGCCCAGTCTGTGGGCTGCGGAATGCCATCAAAAATCATGGACTCAATACCACAGCAGATAGATTCTCCCATCGTGTCATTGGTAAGGCGCATTAGAAACGATGGACCATGTGGCTCAGGCACATAGCTTCGTTGTGCGGCCAATGCATTAAGGAGTGTGCTGTTCCACTGGTTGTTTTTTGTCAGGGTGGTGGTTGAATCATTACCCAGCGTATCAGTGAAGATGTTAGTAAAACTGCCGCCAGTACTCACCATATAGAGCGGATCGTCAAGCCCCTCGATCTCAAGGGACGTATTGAACTGCGCAGTTTTATTTTCCCACAACGCAAGCGTGGCGTTGACAGAAAAATCAAACCCGGCACTCATACCAACCATCCATGGCCCCGTATCATTAGTCTGATAGATTAGCATCCGGTTTAAAGAAATATTGGACTGCAAATGCAGGTCCTGTTGTGTAAGGTTAGTCAGCTCTAAAAGAAGGTCGTCAATAGTACTATTCTCCATAATTGGTTCCTCCAATATGCTGTCGATAGGCGTGAGGTTGAAAGTATCGGTGGATGAATAATTGTTTCCCTGATTGGATAAGAAAATTTCTACGCTCCCTGCGCTCACATTGGGTGCGCGGAAGACAAGATAATACTCAGAATCATTGTAAATGGTAATTTTTCGTGGAAATTCCACGGATCTTTGGATGACCCCCATACCATTTGCCACAATAGTTGCCTCATCCAATTTTAGGCTTAGCTGTGGGCAGTTTCCTTGCCACAATTCCACTATGATCTGTAGTGGAGGGTCTGAATTGGTAATTACATTAAGATGGACGTCTGCACGTTCTATTTTTCGGGTCTCATTCACCACAAACTGCTGCCGAAGTACGGTCATGTTTCCAAATGCGATACCTGTGGCAGAAAGGGTCTCTGGCTTTGTGATGTCAGGTGTAAGATTGATGAAAATCTCACCTGCAGCAGAACGTGTAATCCAACTGCTTTTATCCAGCTCCCCCCTCTGTGCAATGCCGTAGGCAACGCAGGTGTTGTTGACAAAGGACTGCGTCTTGTTTGTGTAAGCAACAAGCGCATCCAATGAACGTTTCCCTGAAAAGTGCATGACCCGCTCAAGATAGCTTCCCTGAATCATATGGACATAGGACTGTGCGGTAAGCACCCTTGCCCGTGTAACGGGGACCTTATTTATGGATGTTAAGGTGGCTTCTTTAGTAAACCAAAGGACAGCGACCGATACCATAAGCACGGCAAGCATAGTAAAGAAAAATGCCTTTTGATGTTTCCAGACACTCATTGCCACACCCGCACCTCAAAGACATAGGGACCCCATAATTCGGAGACGTTATAGATTCCTGACGCCAGGCGCTTTGACGATATAACAATGACGGCATCCATATTCTGTTCTGATGAATTGTAGATGAGTGTATAGCTATCTCCCGCCTCTTTTATCAGTACAGCATAATCAAAATTAGAGGGGATAATCCCCCTAGTGACTTCTCTGGTGAAATTAGTAAGAATACTCCCACAGAAATCACATCCTTTGGATTGACGGTAATAAAATTCCCCCATCTGCTCCATAAGAGTATTGTCTAGATTGGTTATGTTGCTGTCATTGACAAGATAATCAATATAATTGTTGCTGATATCCCTAATCTGGACTGAAGAGAAGGTAGTTATCATATCTTCGGAGAGGTATTGGGAGGTGGTGTAATAGGGCACTTCATTTCTTGCAGAGAGAACAAAGTAAAGCCCCACAGCTAAAACAATAGTTGCTATGACGACATCAAGGGTGAAAAAATAGCCTTTCTTTGTGCGCATATATCCCTCTTTTTTTGATGATTCTTAAGTCTATAGCTATTTAAAAGCTTTTGTTTTCTGCAAAGAGGACGAAGAAAAAAAGCGGGGTGGGGGCCACTCCCCACTGGACATCCTCACGTGACTTTTATAAACTAGACTCTTTCTCTAAATTAAGATATGGACCTCCAAAACCAAGTTACTATGCTCTTTAGACAAGGGAATTCTCTTACAAGAATAGCAAAACTGTTGGGCAAAAGTAAAGGGGGGGTTTATCCCTATTACCTAAAACTTAAGGGGAAAACATATAGGATTCCTATACCAGTCACAACCTACTCGGTAAACGAGGGAGAGATTGTAGGAATTTTTGCTGGTGACGGGTGGTTTACCTATTATAAACCTAAAGGGGAATATAAGGGGTATATTGCATTTGGAAAACAGAATATTCATTATGCCAACTATGTAACGCAGTTGTATTCTCGTTTCTTTAGGAGGAATCTACAACTAATAACGGATAACGATAAGACACTTAAACTACGGATGACCTCTAAGATTACATATGACTACTTCTGCAAATTTCTAGCATTTGATCGTTCTACTAAAGCTCTTACTTTGCAACTGAAACAGATTAATCTCCCAAGAAAATTTCTTATCGGTTTTTTAAAAGGTCTTATTGACACTGATGGAAGCATAACCTATAGAAATACCTATCCTCGAATTCGTTTCAATACTGCTTCTTTTGTGCTTGCCAACCAACTTCAGATAATCACATCCAGATTAGGAGTTCAGACACGTATGGGAGTAGACAGACGGTGGAAACAAGCACCCACTCAGAAATCTCCTAAGTTAAGTACTTGTTATCGCATTGATGTTAAGAGTAAAAAAGATAACTTGTTGTTAGCTAATTTGGTTCAATCTTTTAAAATTAAAGCGGGGTGGCCCGGACTATCTCAACAACCCCCCATGGAATACTCTTAGTGATTGCTGTTTCGAACCGGGGACCACCAGCACCCCATGCTGGTATCATACCAAGCTAGACTACCACCCCATAACGGCCTGTGAAAGGCCGTCTGTTTAAAAACTTTTTTAAAGAGCAGTGTCTTTGGAAGCTTCAGAGGAGGTGTTTATATGGCATGGGATATTACCGTCAACTATTGGGCAGTGCTTCTGGCAGCAATTATCAACATCGTTGTGGGTGGATTCTGGTATTCTCCGCTTATCTTTGGAAAGACATGGATGCAGATTATGGGGTTTGACAACAAGAAGATGAAATCTATGAGCCTCAACGCAAAGCAGGCTTACACCATTGCCGTCATCCCTGCAGTTATCATGTCGTATGTCCTTGCGCATTTTGTCAGATATGTGGGTGCATCTACTGTTGTGACAGGTATGATTACTGGTGCCTGGTTATGGGTAGGATTTATCGCAACCACATTGACTGGCATCGTGCTCTGGGAAGGCAGGCCGTTTAAGCTTTACCTCATCAATTCCCTGTATTACCTTGTTGTGCTGCTCATAAACGGGGCAATACTTGCAGTGTGGATATCATAGCCGCACAATATTTAAATAGGGCATCCACAAAATGCTAGCAAAAGTCATAAAATAACAAAACAGAGGTGCATCTCCTATGATGGAAATGAAGGACTGGATTTCAATGTTTGTTGGTATTTTGGTCTTTGCTTTTGGCGTTCTTCCCATTATCAACATGCTGTTCCCCACGACTCCTGCCTGGTTTGACTGGAGCGGTGAGAGTGGGTGGGTTCCTCTTGGCGTCCTGATTTATGTTGTTGCAGGCCTTGGTTTCTATCTTGCTGTGGAGTCAATCATTGAGATTACCAACAGCAACAGTATAGGATGGATTTCCTTTTTTATTGCCTGTGCCCTTCTGGTCGTTGGCGTCCTCATTATCCTTGCAAACAACAGCATCTGCTGCGGTTTTATGACGAGCATTGCAGGCATCCTCAAACCGCTGGTCTACGAGATTATCTTCATGATAGAAGGCATTTTCCTGATGATTGCCTGTTTTGCGATGGAACTTTAATTGCAGGTGAAAACAATGGGTATTTTTTCTTTTTTAAAGGATGTTGTCCTGGCATTTGTGTTTGGAGTCAAGCATAGGAAACCGTCTCTTCGGGAGACATCTACAGTTATCATTATGAGGTGTATTTCCAATCTTGCGGACGTTATTGGAGGGACGCTTGATGATTTGCGGGAAGAACGAGCAAAGATTATGCATTCTATCCGGAACCAGGGCCTTAATCTTGAACAGCTGACCAGAGATACGGCGAAGCTGGAGGCAAACATCAACGACACCATCCAGCACCTTAATGTCTTATTTGACAACCTTGAACAGATTTTCCTGCAGGTATGCACCCTCCTCTATCAGGAGGACAAGAATGTGGTATTATCTACTAAAACGCTTAGTGAGCGTCTTGCACGTCTTGCAAGAATGACAGAGCGAAGAGGCAAAGATGCAGATGCAGAGGAGTTGCCTCATGGGAAGGAAATGGAGGCAGTCAGTGTAAAATTGATGGAGTTCAAACTGACCCTTTCTGCACGTATCAAGGATTTTTACCTTGATGCAAAGCACCGCAGGGACAATGTTTTTAATGTACGAAACATCGAAGAAATCTCATGGAGGGGTGATTCAGGGCTCGTCCATCGGATGCGCAGAAGAACCATTGAAGCGCGCCAGATTGTGGAGGCGATTACAGATCGCCTGGATACTCTGCATAAGGGAGCTAATTTTGATGAAATCCTGCCTAATTTTCAGAAGGAGCTTGAGGATGCCAATCATATAGAAAGTGCAGCAAACACCCTGTTTCACCGGGCAAAGCATGAATCTAACCTGCTTTTGGAAGACGTGAGGCATTTTGAGGCTATGTTGAATTCCCTTGAAGCAGAACTTAAAAGACAGATGCACTTGAGGGAACATCAGCCAGTCCTTGATCAGGGAAGAGGGATTATCAGCAACCTGGATACAACACTTGCTCATCAACAGGAAGTACTTAATAAATTTGAAACCTACGTCCGTTCTGAAAGAGAGAAATTGGATGCGACCATCAGGAAATTTGAAGAGACGCAGTCTCGAGAGCGGGAAGAGACGGTGGTAGATGCCAGAAGACTTGCTACTGATGCAGGGAGGTTGTAAGAGGGCAATGGAGAAACTCATCAATTATCTGCGGTTCTTCACCAGATATGAGGGTAAATCACTGTTTACCTTCACGCTCTGTAACAGGATAGTGGGCTATTCAGCAGAGCTGTATTGCCTTATGGAAGAGCTTAACCGTCTTATGAAAGAGCGGCAGAAGTATCTTGATTCTCTAAAGCCAAAGGATAAGAAGAAGATAGAAGCAAACATCACCAAATCTCTTGAGGTGTTCAAAAAAGCCCTAAAGGATCTAGTCAAGATTATGATCGATGCTGACACCCTTATCTATGAGAATGTCATGGATTTTGAGGAGACGCTCAAGAAGACGAAAGGAAAAATTACCCGGGAGTTGAGCAGGAACAAACAGGAATTTGTCAAGAAAGAGAAAGAGTGGAGAGCACTTGTCCGAAAGATTGAGGAAGAAAAGAAGAGTATCCATGCAGCTCTTGAAGAGATGAAACGCCTTGAACGTAAGAAAGTTGAGCTTGAAAAAGAGGAAAAAGTTCTTAAGAAAAAAATTCTCAAAGAAGAGGAGGAGCTGGTCTATCTCGAAAAGCTTGCATCAGCAATCCATCAGGATATCTCGCGTTTTATCAAGAAGCTTGACTTGGAAGTTAAGGACGGCCTTGATGAGCTGATTGATGTGAGTGATATCTGGAAGGAGTGGGCTGTCTCCGGAAGCGTTGATCTGGAGGGCATCATCAAGGAGGATGCGATTGAGATTGCAGCCATGGAGGACAAGATTAAGAAGCTGAAGGAGAGCTTAAGTTACACATCCCTCAAGGCAGATGAGTTTGAGCGCGAATTCAAAACCATGGCGGGGGTCTATGAAAAAGAGCTTGCTGTTGAGGAGAATATCGAGGCGCTGGATAATGCCCTTTTAAGGACGCTGCTCAAGCACATTGATGATATCATTGATTCTACGACCCCTCTTGAAAACCGGCACATCAAAAGCAGCATAGGCAAAACGCAAAAAGAGCTTGAGAAGGAGCTTAGGTTCCTCCGAAATCTGGTTGAAAATGAAGAAGTTGGTGTGGATAAAAGAATTGGGCGTTGATTTAGTAAGCGACAAAAGTAAGACATAGAATCTATTCCGGCGTGTTCTTGATGGTTACTTTTCTGGATACAGAAGTTGTATAGCCATATCTTATTTCTACATTTATGGGAGTCTCAAAAGCCGGGGTGTCTCTCTTTATATCTGTGTATTTGCAGATCACAAATCCCTCGCCGTTGTAGAGGCGGATGTATCTTCCATCCTCAAGCGGCTTGCAGGTATCAAGCAGGCTCCTGCCATCAGATGTTGAAAGTGTTACCAGTTCAACACGATCATAATCGTCGATGTCATACAACAAATCAGGGCAGTCTCCCACTTTTTCTGCCCTGTACACTTTGCCGCCGCCTTCATTCTTGACGTGGATCTTGAGCTGGGCACGCATGTCATCGCGACCAAGCATATTTACTTCTATTTTGGTTATGCCAATCGGCGCACCCTGACCACCACTAAGCATCTTATCTTCAACCTTGCATACTTTGTCCCTTATGGTTGTTGCGGTATAGAGGGATGGGTCAATGCAAATGGTTGGCGTTGCCTTGGTGAGATATTCATAGCACGCAGTTGCCTGGAGCGTAGGTGAATAAATCTCTACATTGGGAGGAAGGTCAACATCAAAGGTGTAATCTATGGTGGTAAAATCCCCCTCCGGATTATAGAGGCTTTTACCGTCGAGGTCAGGGAACACATTCATGGTTCTTGTTGCCACGAGGATGCTTGGATCATATCCTGCAAGCTGGATGTGGGCTGTGCCGGCCAGAGGCGCAGCAGAAGAGCCGCCGTTGAGCGGGAATGTGCCTTTGTTCTCAAGCTTTATGACCAAGTTCATGATATCTGTATCAAAAATTTCTTGTGGGGGATAGTTTTCCACGAAATTCATAACAAGGCCCTGTGTACCTGTTTGATAAACCACATTGATACCTGATGGACCTGTTGAGGCAGGGCTGTCTGTACCTGTGCCAGGTCCTGTTCCTGGAACACAGCCGGCAAGTATTGCAAATGCAAGAAGAAGCACGAGAAACAATCCGGTGTTTATCCCTTTTTTTATGCGCATAGTGAAATCCTGCATACAGCAATATATAAGGTTTTCTATCATTGCCTTTTCTTTATTTTCATGGCAGTGCTCCTGCTTTCCCGGTATCCATACTCAAAAGTCATGCGCAGCGGCGTCACGAATGGTGTCTTGGCAAGCGTCCGTGGTATTTTCATGGAGCAAATCATTTCTGCAGGTTCTGCGGTGACATTCAATTTCTTGTTTTCAGGAGAGCATGTTATGGGATCTTTTTCGTTTCCCAGGCTGTAATTCAAAAAATATATGGATGTCAGGCTTACGGGCATGGTCTTGTCGCATTCTGTGGTCGCTGGATCTATAATAAGACCCTTGCCCTTGTTTTGTAGTTGGAACTTAAAGCGCAATTCTGCATTATCTTTGTCAAGTGCAAGTACATCATATTGCAACCCGTTTACAGCGACAGGGGCACCCTGGCCGCTGAAGGTGAGCTGGTAGGTGGGGTTGCATGCATCCGGAGAAGCAGATTTAAGGTCAGGGCTGCTTGCAAGGCAGATGTCTGCCACAAGGATGGTCTTGTAGGGGTAGCAGACCATGGCGGTAAATGTCTCTGTGTATCCCTGGCTTTGTTTTGGGATGCCGGTATTCTGTGCCGAGATGGTTATCCTGTCAAGTGCTCCTTCAGGCGCAAGGGCATTTCTTCCTTCAAGCGAAAACTCTTGCCGGTTGCTATCTCCCAATGTGGTGTACGTCTGTTTATAGTCTCGTATTTCCATAATCCCATTTTGGACGTCATAGGCGCCGCGGTTCTGCAGCTCTACCATGATGCTAAAAAACTCGTTTTCAAAACGTTCTTTCGGCGGTGCGTTTTCTAAGAACTTGAAAGTGATGCCATCATACCCTCTGCGGAAATCCTCTATTTTTGAAACCGCGGAATTGCCGCCTCCAAAAATTCTGCTGAAGATTCCCCCTCCTTCGGAGGGTGACTTATTATCTGATCCTTGCTGTTTTCCAGTGCAGGCAGTCAGCAAAAGTACAATGAGTCCTAAGATTATTATTTTTTTCATGTGGAGAGTGGCCGCTATCCGGAAGGGGCAGCAGGCGTTGGTGTAGGGGTGGGTGTTGCAGCAGGTGCTGCTGTTGCGACAGGGATATTTGTGCTTTTTTCCTCGCTGTAGGGTCCGCAGGAGGTGAGCATGTCTTTGGCGCAGACTTTGTAGACATAAGTAACACCCAACTGCACATTGGTCTGGGTGCTATAGCTCTCTTTTCCGGTAGCAGGTATCACTGTAGTTTTGCAGCCCTGGCCTATAGAACCTGAATCACAGCATGCTGCACTATACCCTTGCGCATATTCGCAGAGCTGGTACAGGAGGATATCAAATTCGCCTGCACCGTCATCTTCGGCCTTGTTCCAACTGATCTGGACCTGTGCATTCTGCGGATTCTGGACCGAAACGCTGAGACCTGAAACGGTTTGAGGGGGCTTGTTTTCCTGCGTTATGATGATTGGATCAGAGGAAGCGCTGTTGCCTGCAGTATCCATGGTGATGATTATCAGTTTCTGCTGCTGCGGTTGTTGTTTTGAGACAGGGATTATCGCACGATACCATCCGTTTTCCGGTTTTCCTGCTTCTATCTGTCCTGACGGTTGCATTGCGGTCTGTGTTTCGTCTCCAAAAATAATAAGATATCGTTGCACATCTTTTGCCCCATCTCCTTCTATGGTGGAATCATCTGGAGACGGCTTCCAGCGCACGATGACACTTTGCTTATCCCTCGTCAGTTGTGCTGCTGCTTCTTTTACAGGCTTTGGTGCGATAGCATCTTTGGTGACTGCTCCAGACATGCTTTTGCATTCGTCATATTTGTCATGTACTGCTTTGGCAAAAGAGGCAGTCCTTGCATATTTATCCTGCCATGCATCTTTGCATAGGAAATTAGGCGCTTTGTTGCAGAGCTCATAGGTGCTGATGCACAGTGCACCTTTTTCTGTGCCGTCGCCGTTATCCGTGCAGGTCCCTGAGGCATATGCCGCAGCAATGCAGCTGATGGTTCCTTTATCCTTGCATGAGGGAATAGCATGTTCTGTAAGGTATGCAACAATGGCGGAAACCTGTTTTTGTGCAGCACGAATAGATATATCAGGATTAAAACGAGCATCCAGTTTCGGCAGTTCTTCTGTGAACTCTTTTCTTGCGAAGGTGATCCAGCCAGCATAAGCAGGTAGACAATCGTCTCTGAGATTAGTAAGGGTATCTTTTTCATAGATGGGGCCAAGACCCATCTCTATTGCCACATGGGGATCAACGCCAGTCAGGCCTATCCTGCCGCCGCATTGCCTGTCAATATGTTCCGGATTGCCGCTGCTTGCTGCTGCTATGGTGGCATACATCAGACACTGATTGTCAAGGCTGGATAATAACTCGGTGTTTTTCTGCTGTTCAAGCGTCTGGATGACTGGACTATAGTCTCTGATAATTTCACCCATCGATTTTTCTCTCTCTTCAAAGTTCTTGGTTGTGATATCATCACTGTATTCTGCAAACGGAATGCCGTTCTGCACTTCATAATCTGCGGTGAAACTCAGTTCAGTCCGTTTCCCAATAAACCCGCTCTGACCTAAAAATTCCTCTACATTTGGGACTTTGCCAAAACAGGGAACACCAAGAGTCTTTCCTCTATAGGGGTCGTTGATATCCCGGACGCCATCTCCAAACTCTGTTTTGAGCTGAAAATAGGTAAGGTCTTCTGCTTCATTACTCTGCACAAATTTTCCGCAGAGACGTTCAACAGGTGTCATGCCTTTAGGCAGTCCTACGGTGATGTTGCGTATGCTGAGAATCTTTCCTGGACCATCATTGCCAAAGGCGAATTGCCAGTCCACGCTTGCAATACCTTTTTGGTCTTCTTTGATTTCTATGATGGGGGAATCATAGGAGAAAAAAATATCACCAATAACTGGCTTGTTGGTAAACGCAGTTATGAACTGATCTTGAGGATAGGTAATCCTAAATATGTTTTCCGGCCCGAACCGTTCCTCAAACAATTTTCTGTAGTAAGAAAAGCGCTGCCGCATGCATTGTTCCTGAGTCAATGACGGGCTCTTATAAGCATTGGGGTTGTTATAGGTGTTGGAGGGAACGCTGGGACTATAGAGGCCGGAAAGTTCGTCACAGGATGGCTCATCTTTCCCATTTCTTAAGAGAGTTATTTCACTTGGCTTGCCATAGAGCACCTCAACAAAGCCCCAGACATCCATATTTTTTATCTCGGCTTTGAAGACCATATTGTAGCTTCCTTTGACTAGGTTTGGCGATGGCCTGCAGCCGAGATAGATATCCATCTTTTCTATATCTTTTGCGGTGAGTTGTATGATCCCCTGGAAGGGAGGTGGTCCTGCTTGCGCGATGAGGGTTTGTTCCGGTTGCATTTTCTTTTCCCTGATTAGCTCAATCTCGCCGGGGTAAGTTACTTTAAGAGGTCCAAACTGGGCCTGTTCAATATCACATTTGATGATTATATCTACACCATCTCTTGGGCTGTCAAGGACAAATCCGCTCCTGCCATACGGACGCCCAGTGCCTTGAGGGTCGGGGCCAATGTTGGTATCATAAAAGCGGAAGGTGGTGTTGTCCAGAAGTGTCAAATCACGTCTGCTTGAGAGCTCCCGCGTACGCGCTTCTTCTTTCTCTTTAAGCTTTTGTGCACGTTCCGCTTCCAGTGCTCCGGCACCAAAATCACCCATATTTGCCAGCGGATCTTTCATGATATAAGAAAACCGTGTACCCCAATTTTGGAATGGGTTTACCCATTGGTTGTTCTGCCAGTTCTCTATGACCATATCTGTTGCAAGGTCAGAGCTGGTCTGACCTATCTGGGAGATGCTGATAAGCCCACTTATCTTGACGATAGTGAAGAACCAGAAGAGCACCAGAAACATAAAGCCAAGATTCAGGAAACGATGGTCGTGCGGCCGCTGTTCAGGCTCGGCTATGCCGTAGGCAATCCCTAATATTACCCAGTACGGCCAGAAGAATTTTGCGAAAAGGAATCCCGTATAATCATTTTGCACAAGATAGGGGAAGGTGCGCGCAATCCAGCCTATCCACCCCACTTCAAGGGCATAGACTAACAAGATTCCGGGAAGGGCTTTGAGCTGCATCCTAAACGCCATCATCCACAAAAACAGTGCAAACAGTGTATCGACGATGATGGTCATAGGGGTGACGATAATTGCCAACCGGGAATTGAAGCCGGACTGCCATCCCCAGTCTATGAGGAAATGGGTGAGCAATCCAAGGATGACAAACCAGCCGAGAACGCCAGGGGCAAGCACTTTGATGCCCTCTTTAAGGGTATCTTTTCCTGCTCTGTAAACACCGCGGCCGGCAAAGAAAGGGAGCCCTGCAGTTTTGAGAGCTAATCTTCCTGTTTTTTTTGCAGCTTTGCCTGCGTATTCTTTGGGATTATTTTTGATGTCTCTTAATTTATCGACGAGCTTCACGGTTTTGGCATTGAGTGTTGTATCCTGACGTCCAAGCACTTCTGAGCGGCGGTTCTGTGCTTGTGCAAATCGCTGTTGCGCCTGCCACCGGGATTCGTCCTGCTTTCTGCCTACGCTTTGAAATTGCCACCAGTGCTTTTGCTGGGTATATATATGATCCTGGAGCATCTGGCTTGAGCGCAGATGCTCCTCAAACCGGTGTTCAGAGGCTGTGCTTGCATCCTGCAAAGCTTCCATGCGCTGGCTTAGAATTCTTTGTAGGTCTCTTCTGTTATTGACCAAACCGTCCAGGACAAGTTTTGCAACATAATTCTTAAGATCATCGCGTATCTGGTCTGCTGAGATGGTCTTGTTATAATGCTTGCTCAATTGCTGGGCGACGGTCTCTGTGGTCTGCTCATCTAGGAGTAATGCAGCAGGTGCATTTTCGTGAGAAAATTCAGAAAACCCCAGCCTTCTTCCAAGAACGCTAAAAACCCCTCCTTTTTTTCCCATCTGCTTTAACTGTTTCACCAGACCGCCTCTTTTTACCATAGATGACTATGGCTCCAGCTATTATCTGTTTCCTCCGTCAAGAATACTTATAAATGTTACTAATTTATCTTTATCTCAACACGCACTATGTCGAGATTGCTCTTGGGTACAATCTTGACTGCGTTGGTGCCTGGTTGGAGCTCAGTATCAATATTACTTACAAACAGTGCCCGATTGGTATCTATATGCACCAGATGACCGTTGATGTAGACATATGCATCTTTAGATTCAGCATTATCAGCAAACTGCACTTCAAGATACGCCCGGTGTTCTGGTTTGAGCAAAGGAACCAGTGCAGAGGGTGCCTGTCCAACACCCACACAGTCAGGGTCCTGCCTTCCAAACTCGTCCAGATAGCTTGAGACGCAGGTACTGCATTCTGAATAGCTAACACTTGCCTGGCAGGTGCTATCCACACCAGTCACCGGCGTGTCATAGCAAAAATAATAATCCGTTGATTTATTGCTGCTGTTCAGATAACAGCAGTCCGCATCATAATTGGCTGAACATCCTGGTGGGCAGAAATTATCAGTATCGTCTCCACATTTTTTATCGCAAACCTGTGGTGGGTCATTGATGCGGTCTTCATAGCCGCTTGGGCATCTCAAACATTTCTGTTCTTCCATAAAATTTACGCAGCGGTCATCTTCATCGGTTGTTGGCGTATCGCACCAGAATGCAGTATTGTCTCCGGAAAAACAGCAGTCTTTGTCGATATCCTCGTCGCAGTTTGGTGGGCAATAGCCATCAATGTCACCGCATTTTTCTTCATTTATTGCAAGATTTGCATTGGTGAAAATAGTGTAGGGCAAATCAAAATAATAGGTCTTTGTTCGCGTTTCTGTGAGTTTGGTCTGCACCTGGACCCTGTCCACAAGATAGTTGCCTGCTTCTGTTATGAACACAAGGTCGTTCTTGCCCTCCTGCAGATAGGCAGGAGAAAATTGCTTGTTGTTAGGAATCCCACAATCAGGGATCCCGGAGAACACCAATTGCCTGTTAATGAAGATGTTAAGCTTTCCTACCTTACTGGGAACACAATCCGGGTAGAATTTGAGTGTTACTTTCTCCAGGTTTGCAGCTTCTGCCGGTTCCAGAAAAAACGTGTTGATGCTCTGTTGCCTGCTAATATCCATAACTTCTCCAAATATTTTGAGATTGTCAACCATATACTCATTTGTCGTCCAGAACCTTCCGCCGACGCTTCCCACTGAGAATTGCACTTCATTGGATTCCTTAAGCAGGTTTTTGGGAAGTTTGATGGGATCCACATTGTATCCCTCCACGTCATTTTCGTAGATTACGTTGCCATTTAATGTGATAACCAAAGTTCCTTGGTATTTCTTGTTTTCGAAAGTCATCATCACGTTGTTGGTCTGTTCAAGGTCCGGGATGGAGAACATGAAACTCTTGTCTTTCTTGTCGAACCAGCCATTTTTGGTGTAGAACGGATTTTCGGTTGTCAGAACGACGGAATTGATGGTCTGGAAGAGATTGAATGAAGGAACATCGTGGGTGAACTCATTCTGACTATGGTAGTCGAGCCTGCCTGGGCTTTCTTTGAAGACCGTCTGCCCCGTAGGGGCGTAAGTGGGTGTGCTGCCATCTGGATTGAGTGTGCCATAAGGGTTTGCAACATCTGTGTATGGCTCTCCAAGGAGGTCTGCCCTGTCTTTTGGGGGCAAAAAAAGGATGTATAAGATGATGATAAAACCCACCAGAAGAATAAGAACACCGGCCATTGCGCCGCTTGGCTGCCCCTTTTTTGATGAAAACATGCAAAAAAATCAATATCTTTATATATATATATTTTTCTATTCGTTCGAATGAAGGTTCTGGATTCTCAGCTTAAAAAAGGAATAGTCAAGATAGGTGTGGAAAATCTTGATGATTTGTGGTATCTCAGCCAGCTTATTGATGCAGGTGATGTGGTCAAAGGCCAGACATTCCGCAAGATAAAGCTGGGGGAGGGGACAGATAGGAAGGCCGACGTTGTCAAAAAGAAGATATTTATTGCCATCAAAGTTGAGGCTGTGGAGTTTGATACCCAGTCCAGCGTTCTGCGCATCAACGGTACTATTTTAGAAGGACCAGAAGATGTGCAGCGGGGCAGTTATCATTCCCTGACTGTTGAGGAGAACACTTCTCTTGAGATTGTCAAAGAGGAATGGCTTTCGTATCAGCTTAAGAAACTTAAGGAGGCAAGTGAACAGGAGACCGGGAATGTGCTTGTTATGGTAATGGATCGGGAAGAGGCCATGCTTGCCCAAATGAAGTGCTATGGGTTTGAGGTATTGGCTGAACTCAAAGGTGAAGTGGAGAAAAAAGCAGTGGAGGTAAAATTTTCTCATTTTTATGAGCAATTGATAGAGGTTATTCGGGACTATGCTACCCGTTTTTCTGCCAGGAGCATCATCCTTGCAAGCCCGGCATTTTTCAAAGAGGATCTCTTCAAACTAATCGAAGATGAAGAACTGAAAAAGAAAATAGTGCTTGCGACCTGCAACCATGTGGGGAAGAACGGGATTGCTGAGGTCTTAAAGAGACCTGAAGTGAAAGCTGTTCTGAAACAGGACAGGACAGCGCAAGAGATGGCTATTGTTGATGAGTTCTTGGCAGAAATTAGCAGGCAAGGTGCAGCTGCCTATGGCTTTAGGGAGGTGCAGGCTGCAGTGGTTTCTGGAGCAGTGAAGATGCTTTTGGTGACAGATACGCTTATCCGCAAGATGCGCGAGGACCGCACTTTTGCAGAGCTTGAGACCCTGATGAAGACCGCAGACAAGATGCAAGCAGAGGTGCATCTGATCAGTGCCGAGCACGAAGCAGGAAAACGTCTTGAGGGGTTGGGCGGCATAGGAGCGCTGCTTCGGTATAAACTGCAGTATTAGGGGCTCCGGTGAAAATCTTAATATAGAACCCCCGCCAGCGTAAGCTGGCAGGGGTGGGGAGGACTAGCTCCCCATGGAGAACAAAAAGAACATAGTACAAAAAATTAACGCTTTGATACGACAGGCCAGAGTTCCTGCGTA
>JACRKK010000069.1 GCA_016219795.1 Candidatus Woesearchaeota archaeon
CTTACCTCTAGACCAAATTGCCATGTATGTCGGCCACCGATTCATTCTCAATGACTATGTCGCAGCAGTAGTCAGGCATTCTTATTATAGAGGAATTTGAATAACCCATAGTTTTAGTCAAATTCCTCTAAGAGAATTTTGACAAATAGATGGTTAATCAAAATTCTCTATAATCAAGCACTCATGGGGAATATGGTCTATTCAGCATCCCAGGAATTTCCGTAAAGAAATACCCGTCTTCTCCACAAACGCGCCATTAATTTTTTCTAGAGGGTCCTTGCCGAAGATAAGAAGGAGCTCCTCTGCTTTTGTTCTAAAAATGGCAGGTGATATTTTTTTTGCATCACGCTGCTTTTTCAGGTCAAGCAGCTTACGCTCAACAGCAAAATACTTCAGCTTTATCTCCACAGGCAGAAGCCAGGACAAACGCAGGCCTCGTTTAGGCATGGTTATGCCAGCCAGTTTATATGCGTGCAGCACAAACGCATCCATGGCTTCTCGAAGGGTAGTATGCACCAGTGCTTTCTGGCTTGCAAGTTGTGCCACTGTCGCTTTGCTGCCAAGCGCAGGTGCGCCTACCTCAATATAGAGTTTGGTCTTGGGCTCTGTTCCCGAAGGCCGGATGGTGAGTTTGATAAGAGCTATGCCTCTTGGCGGTGCAAGTTGCCATTGCAGGACATTTCTGGACATCTTGTCCGTATCTGACATAAAAGGCGCGTCATTCCAATGGTCGACAAACTGCAGGATCTTAAATGTGCCGAATTGTTGAGGGGGGGTTTTGCGCAAGCTTTCCTGTATGCCATCCATCACTGCCTTTCCTTGCGCACCTTCAAAAATCAATGCGTTTAGTTCATTTTTATGGTAGCCATATTCTCTATATCTCTCCTCCAGAAAGTCAATCAGCGTCTGCTTTTTTTCTTTAAGTTCAGATGCAAGCTCAGAAAGCAAAAGGCTTGCCGGTGCTGCATCCTTATCCCGCGTATAGGTACCGATAAGGACACCGTGGCTCTCCTCAGCACCCATCACAAAATCCGTCTCCCTGCCTTTTGCCTCCAGCATCCGTATCTCTTCTGCAATGTACTTAAACCCCACCATCAGCTCCCCTTTCACCTGCAACCCTGCGCGCCTTGCAATGCTTGCCGCAAGTTCAGAGGTGACGCAGGTCTTGACAAACATGCCGTTTCTGCTGCCTTTAGCAGCAAGATAAGCAATCAAGAGCACCGCAATCTCGTTGCCGTTCAAATACACCCATTGACTGTGGTGGTTCACCATCAGCCCAATCCTGTCTGCATCCGGGTCTGTGCAGACTGCAATATCAGCCTTGCATTGCCTGCCCATCTTCACCAGGGTTTCCATAGACTCCGGCACTTCTGGGTTTGGTATATTGAATGTTACGTTGGGAAAAAAACCGTCTGGCTCCTTTGTCTTTGGATCCAGCACAACCTTAAATCCTTCTTGGCGAAGCACTTCACCTGTAGAATTATTACCAACGCCATGGAGAGGAGAGTAAACAATTGTGGCTGTACGCAAGGAAGACCGAGACTGGCGACGGGCTGCGCGCCAATATGCCTCATCAACATCTTTGCCAATCAAAGTGATCATGCCCTGCTTTTTTGCCTTTACAAATGGCATAGTCTTAATGGTAGTAACCCCATTAACCATATCCGCAAGCCTCTGATCCTCTGGCGGAATCAGCTGCCCGCCATGCTCTGCATACACTTTTTTCCCGTTGTCCGTCATGGGATTGTGGGATGCGGAAAAAACATCTCCAGCAACTGCCTTGAGAAATCGAACTGCAAAAGAGAGTTCAGGCGTTGTTCGTATATCTTCAAAGAAATAGACCCGTATGCCATTTGCTGCGTATATTTCTGCTGCAATGTTAGCAAAATCCTGTGAAGTAATGCCTCTCACCGGATTTTTGAGATGGGGATGGTAAATGCCCGTTTCCGGATATTTTCTCACATCATAGGCAAGCACCACCCCTCTTGTTTTTGCATTTGCGCCAAACTTCTGCAACAGATACTCGCTATGGCCTTGCGCTGATGCTGCAATCGTGTAAGGATTGATGCGATTAGGCCCTATGCCCACCGGACCCCTTCGTCCACCCGTTCCGAAGGGAATGGTCTGGTAAAAAGCATCTAAAAGCAGCTGAAATTTTCTGTTTGTTATTAAGAAAAGAATCTGGTCTTTGTAGGCAGCAAAAGAGGAATCAGTCAGCCAATGCTTAAGATTCTGCAGCACTGCATTTTTTATGGATGTGTCCACAGGGATTACTACAAAACCACGTTTACACTCTTCAAGCAAATTCTTGATTTCTTTCTCTTTAAGGCCCATCGTTTTTGTTCCTGAGGCGGCAAGTATAAAAATATTGTGAAGATTTAAATATAAGCTCCGGATATATTATCAAAGACATGATCAGTGCAAGCGGTAAAGTCTTTATATACAGTGCGGTTGGCTTCTTTACAGGACTCTATTTATTCTACAAAGGATTTACCTGGCTGCAACAGAAAAAGATGATAGAAAACACCCCCACATCCAAGGTGCGCTCCATTGCCATGGGCAGGGTTGAAGTGTATGGTGCTGCTGTTCCTGACAAAGGCAAAGTCCTCCAAAGCCCATTATCCAGAAAAAACTGTGTTTATTACCGCTGCATAATTGAGGAATACCGCCACGCAGGCAAAAGCAGCAGGTGGGTAACCCTTAAAGATGAGAATGATGGAATCCCATTCTTTCTACAGGATGAAACCGGAAAAGTGCTGGTGGATCCCATCGGAGCAGATATAGAAATCCCAAAAGATGCTCAGTACAACAGTTCGTTTGGCAGGGACCCGCCCAAAGAAGTGCAGTTCTTTCTGAAGACACAAAACATTGCCTTTGAGGGTTTGTTTGGTGCAAATAAGCAGATGCGTTTCACCGAATACTACATCGCACCTCAGGACAAGCTCTATATCATGGGCACAGCCATGAAGAATCCTGCGGTCAAAGCGTCTGCGGTGGGTGTAGAGAATGTTATGATTGCTAAAGGCAAGAACTATCCCACCTATTACATCTCTGACCGTGCAGAGAAAGACATCCTCAAAAGCCTCAGATGGAAAGTCTTTGGCGGCATCGTGGGTGGTGCTGCGTTGAGCGTGGTATGCTTAGGAATTATGCTTGCATACCTCGGACTTTTTTAGGATGACAAATGAAGAAGCTAACAAAAATAATTCTGGGAATTGTTTTGATCCCGGTATTTCCAATAGTAGTGCTTTGGGGCGTTGGATTTGTTGTCCCGCTTTTTTTCTTTGCAGTCGGGCTGTTCATGTTTTTTGGATGCCTTGAATGGTTTAAAGTCAAAAGAATTATTGAGAATACACCCACTTCCAAAATACGCTCCCTTGCCATGGGTATTGTCGAGATTGCAGGAAGTGTTATCCTTTCAAAAAACAACTTGATTAAGAGCCCTTTTTTTCAGACATCCTGTGCATACTACAAATACTGGATAGAAGGATATGATAATAGAGGTAAGAATAGGGCTTGGAGAATAATTGCCATGGGAGAGCATCATACGCTCTTCTTTTTGAAGGACGAGACAGGAATGGTTACTGTGGATCCTAAAGGTGCCATCTTTAACATCGAAAAATATGAGGTAAGTACGGATTCACAACTGCTGCAGAATCCATCACCTTCTGTCAAATCAATACTGGACGAAAAAAAACTGAGTTATGCATTACTTACCGACCGATATAGCCAGTTTAGGTGTACCGAACAAAGAATTGCTACAGGAGATAAACTGTATATCCTTGGCAGTGCAGGAAAAAATCCGTTTGTCAAGCAGGGGGAAGCACAGGAGAATGTGCAGGGAATTATGATGCAACAGGGCAAAAATGAAAAACTTTATTATATCAGTGATTCACCAGAGAAGAAAATACTGCAAGATATAAAAAGAAGATTGTGGACCGGACTCATCATTGGAGGTAGCTTAACTGTGGGGTTGGGCTATTTGATTATAAGATATGTTATGTTTTGGTTAACCAGATGAAACGGAGGTAAAGAAAAATGGCATTAGGAATAGCATTGGTTATTGGGTTGATTGTGCTGTTGTTTGTGATAGGGTTTGTTGTCTATTTTGTTTCCATCTATAACAGCCTTATTCGATTAAAGAACGACATCAAGAAAGCATGGGCAAACATTGACGTCATGCTTAAGCAGAGAACAGATGAACTGCCCAAACTGATTGCTTCAGTCAAAGGATATATGAAGCACGAGAAAGGCACGCTGGAAGAATTGACCAAGGCCCGAACCGCATTTTTGAGTGCCACCACCATGGCAGCAAAAGCAAAGGCAGACAATGTGATTTCCGGTGCGTTAAAGACGCTGTTTGCTGTTGCTGAAAACTATCCCAACCTGAAAGCAAATGAGAATTTCATCCAACTGCAGGGCAGGATTTCCGGCCTGGAAAACGAGCTTGCTGACCGACGCGAGTTTTACAACGATTCTGTCAACACCTACAACATCCGCATCCAATCCATCCCGGACGTCATCTTTGCCAGGATGCTTGGCTATGTCCAGGAAGAAATGTTCAAGGTGACTGAGGCAGAGAAGCAGGATGTTAAGGTAGAGTTTTAAGTCCTGTTTTTTCTCTTTTTTTCTCGTCCTTTATCAACGCACAGGATTGTTTTGGATGACAGGGACAAATGTATATTTTCCTGCTGCATAGTTTGCAGCCACTGTATTGACGTCACCAAACCCATAGAGAGGCGTGTCCCACTGGCCTTTGATTGCTCCAGAAGCAAATAAACGAACAGCCCCTTCACCTTCTGACCGTCTTGCATAATGGGTGTGAACAAGGGGATGTCGGTCGATACAGTCAATCGCACGTACCCTCCTCATAACCATCCCCTCCTTCCATCCTGCGGTTGTAATAAGCCCTTCCCGCGCCAGTGCGTCATGGGTTGGCTTTGCAACAGGCTCACCAATGTAATCAATGAAAATGTCAACCATTCCACCATCGGTTTTTTCAGAAATTACTTTTAAAAATGCTGCATGTTCTGTTTTGTATGCTGCAACCCAGTCTCCTGGTTTCAAAGAATGTTTAGCCTCAAATGCTGCTGCTTGGGAGGCATCCTTCTGTGCTGCCTTTGCTTCTGCTAAGATAACATCATTCAAGTGATAAAACTGAGTCCGGTCCACCCCTTTGATGCCTAATGCTTCAAGCTCCGCAACCTTTTCAGCCCCGCTTGCAAACATGATGACATTGTGCCCAGCGTGCTTTGCTATCTGAGCTTCATACAAACTCACGCCACCACCCCATGCAACCACATTAAGGATTGGCTTTTGTTCAACACCTACCTGAACCCTGTACGTCCCTAAAGCAACTCTCCAATTTGCAAATGCCGTCACGCCCCGAAGCGAAAAGCTTGCCCAGGCCTCCAAGGGGATGGTAGTATCCTCTGGAATCGGAATTAACTGGTAATCCTTCACTTTTGTCATTTTTGCTAGAAGACCAATGCTGCCTGGATCATCATATCCTGCAATCGTTTCCGGATAGCCAAATCCGTCAGGCCTTCCATTGCAAAAGAACATATAGAGTTTGCCATCCTCAACACCCCTCACAACCCCGCTGTTTCCGATGATGATGCCATCCCCTAAGGGTTCTAATTCTGGATGCTGCAACCGGATGGCAGCAGTATCGATGGGGCTGCCTTCAACTGCATGTCCCATATTGCCCTCCCATGTGACAAAAAGAGGCTCCACCACCGTCTTACCATGATCTGGTGCTGGAATAAAAACAACCCTCTGCTCCAGACTCATCAGTTCTCCTTTTGGAAAATCAACGGGTCTGGGTTTCAGAACCCACGCTTCAGTTTCAAATGAGCCATCCATTGTTTCACCCCTGCAAAAAGAATTACCAGGTAGGAAAGTGATACTACTATAAAAAGAATAGGTATGATAAATTATAAAACCAAAAAACAGAAGGTATAAATAGAAGGAGAAGTACTGGAAAAGAAATGCAGCAGAAACATATGCTCATACTCATTCTCCTTGCAGCAGTACTCATCGTCGGCTGCACACCCACACCTCCAGCAACTACGCCAGAGGGTGCTTCTACTTCTTCAGGACAACCCCCAAAGACGTCTGATTTCCTAACCTATGAAGATACCACCTACAAGATAAAGATAGATTACCCCAGAGACTGGAAACAGACAGAAAACGAGCAGACCGTTGTCGCCTTTGTCTCCCCAAAAACCAGTGAGGATGATATGTTTTCCGAGAATCTCAACCTCATCATGAATGACCTTTCCGGGCAGGGGTTGACACTTGACACCTACACCGAAGTTGTCAAAGAGCAGCTGCTCAAAACCTATGATGGCATCATCATGGAAGAATCCGGTACTGCAACCCTTGCCGGCCAGCCAGCGTATAAGGTGGTCTATACAGTCCCTTCAGAGAAAACAACATTGAAGATCATGCAGGTATGGATCATCAAGGACGACGTATCCTATGTCATCACCTTTGTTGCAGATGAAGAGGCATATACAGATTATATGGGTACGGTCCAGAAGATGCTGAACTCATTTGAGATCACAGGATCACTCACCGCAGAAGAACCCACCACCCAATCCTCATCTACCAAAACTGGGGAACAGACGCAAACCGAATCACAGAAGCAACAATTAACCGCCACAGACGCACGGTTTGCAGGCAACTGGCGTATTTTTTCTGAACGGATTTTCTATGACATTGGCGGCGCAGGTGCGCTGGGCACCAATAGCGGACGCAACCTCGAAATAAAGGAAGATGGCAGCTGGAATTTTGGAGATTCTAAAGGAACGTGGTCTGTCACCCCTATTACCGACCAAGACTGGAAGAGATGGGACGTTAATTCCTATGGCCCTACCAAAAAGATAACATTCACCGGGTGGAATAAGGCCGCTGCCGACGGGCCTGTAGAAGAGGATGGAGGGAGGATAGATTTCATTTGGGTCATTTACCATGTTGAGCCTCCTCTGGTTGAGAATGCAGGCACAGTCTGGTTGAAATTTGGTAAATAGCTTATGGTAAAAGTTCCCAAACAGCAGATATATACGGGCTTGCTGATTGCCCTTTTAGGTGTTATCATGCTGGGTTTGCTGGGAAAACCTGCAACGGATTCTGGAGTTACAGGGATGATTGTCAGCGATGGCAGCTACCGCTCACCCACATCTGACGGAGATTATGCCGCACCCAAAACGGGGCCAGGATATGTCGCACCAAAAATTGACAAGAGCTATGAAGCACCAACAACAGGTCCGGGATACATCAAGGCAGAATCCGATAAGAATTTCAGTGCTCCCACCTCTGATGCTAACTTTACCAGGCCAACAACCGGCCCTGGCTTTATTGCTCCTAACCTCTCCAGTTTTACCGGCCCTACTACAGACAATAGCAGCATAGAAAAAACAGAAAATCAGACAACCGGAAAACACCTCAATGAGTCCCAACCCCTCATCGATAAAAATGAATCAGTCAAGAAGAATGCAACAGAAAATATACTGCCGCCTCAAAATGAATCCCTAAAGCCCATCGTGAATGCCACCACCCCAAAAGGCCCCATAGACCCAACATTGGTGGGCAAATGGAAACCATACTCAGAAAGCATATATTATAAAAACGGCGACTTTGAATTTGCGCAAACATCCAATGCAGAATTGACGCTGCATAGAGACGGAACCTGGATATTTGGCAACCGCACAGGAACATGGCAGGTACTCCCCATTACTGAAGAAGATTGGACGGTGTGGGGAATACATAATGATAACTTCAAGACCAAGCTTGTGCTCTATAACTGGGAAGGTAATTATGCAACAGGCCCCATTGAAGAAACAAGTTGGGGAGCAAAATACCTCTGGGCAGTGTATAATGTGGATCCTCCTGCGCTCAGAGAGTCTGCGCAGGTCTGGCAGAAATTTGCACCTGCACCTGTCAGAGAAGGGGATACGACCTTCTCAGAAAAGAGCATTATGGGGAAATGGAGAAGAAGTGCAACCGCCCTCACCACAGCTACCGTGCTGCATATTCAGGAAGATAGTACCTGGACATTTAGCAGCTCCAGCGGAACATGGAAAATCCTCCCCATTGACGATGCAGACTGGAAAAAATGGGGTTTAGAAAGCTCTGGCCAAACCCATAAGCTTATATTAGAAAAATGGAATGGGGTGGGTGGCGATGGCCCCATAACCGTATCGGGAGGAGAAATCTCTTTATTTACCATATACACCAAAGTAAAGGACCCTGATACAGGAAAGGAATCAACAATGAGCTGGGAGTTCATCATTCTCCAGGGAGACAACACCTGGCTGACTGCTGAAACAAAGGGGCAGGGAAAAATCACTTCAGACGATGGTAAGATAGACTGCGGTAAATCCTGTACTGCACAATATGCTACCGATGCAGAGGTTACCATAACTGCTAAAGCAGATGATGGCTGGACGTTTTCCCGCTGGAATGGGGGGTGTCAGGTAAGCGAAAATGTATGTTTAATAACATTAGATAAATCAAAGACTGCATCGGCTGTGTTCGTGCCGGGATGTAAAGATGATGCTGCCTGCCCCCAAGACCAGGTATGCACAAACTCACAATGCACACCCGTAGTCTGTCCTTGCGGGAAAGTTGATGCCCACGCCTGCCAGAAATATGCATGCTGCTCAGATAAGGACTGTGATGAATCCAGCACCTGCGACATCACTATACACCAGTGCGTCCAGAAATCTCTGTGCCACGCAGTCGCCATTTATGGAGACCCTGCAGCAAAGCATGACATCGTCTTTGTAGGAGATGGGTTTACGGATTACGAGCAATTAAAGAAACTGATTCTGTTGATTATGGATTATGACGGCAGACTCAACGGTGTCTTTACGGTTTCTCCCTTCAAGGAAAGCATGAACACCTTTAATGTATGGATGGTCACTGCACCGGATTACAAACACGATGACATGGGTGAGCCTGACCACGAAGACTATCTACGGTTTGTTAAGGGATGCGACATGGATACTGTCATTGTTGCCTCCAGAAGCACCTACAGGCCACATGCATTCTTCCCCACAGACGGCCCGCGAGGGGGCACGGTGTTTTTATCGCTTGGGTTCCTTGCTATCAGAAGTCCGGAATTTGCTGTCATGAACACAGGCCGGCTTCTCCTGCATGAATTGGGTCATGCTATTGGCGGCCTGGCAGATGAATATGTAGAGTATGGTAAGGGCACGCGATATATTGAGAATGCCGTCAACTGTGCACCTGACCTTGCAACAGCAAAGAAGCGGTGGGGAGACTTAGTAGGTGTGGGTGGAGTGGATTATTACACGGGCGTAAAGGATGTGCCCGGCACCAAATACTACAAAAGCCCTGCTGAAACCGTACCAGAGCTTGGAAGGTTCCCCGACGGCAGCGATTGGTCAGATGGGGGATGCAGTTATGACTGGAACAATATCCGGCCGACCATTGGCTCTCTCATGAATAATCAATTTGATCTTGATTATAATTACGGACCAGTAGATGAACAGCAGTTGAGAAAAAAATTAGCAGAGTACACAGAATCACCAACCCAAGACACCCAAACCGTACAGCCGCAGGGTGGAAGAGGAAGGCGATTCATAGAGGATAGTGGTTGACTATGAAAAAGAAACTGATATTCCTATTCCTGTTGGTGATGCTTCCTGTAGCGCATGCGCTTTCGTATTCCGTTGTCCTCCATTATGATACGGAGAAATTCACCCTGCAGGACGCTGCTGTTGTGAGTGCAGCGCCATCACCTTCTTCCGCAGGGAATAGGTACACGGTCAGGATGCTTTCGTTTAAGGAAAAAGTTTTGTTTGATACCAGTTTTAATCTCAATGCAGACGCTGTGTACAGCATGCCTCTTGACAAAAGCACCCTGGCTGCTAAGAATGCTGCTCAGAGAAAAACGGTTAATCTCCTGCTGCCCTACTACCCCCATGCCAAGAGCCTAGAGATAGCAAAAGAGGGTGAGGTTCTCTTGCTGGTGGATCTGAGCAGATTCTCTACCTGCAATGAAAATGGAGTATGTGACTCTTCTGAGTCCCAGAGTGCCTGCCCACAGGATTGCACCTGCGGCAACAAAATCTGTGAACCTACGGAAAATTATATGCTCTGCTCTGCTGATTGCCCGCCAGAACAGCAGAAGCCGGAAAGTAAACTTGCGCTATCTCCAACAGTGCTGTGGCTCATCGGAGGATTTGCGCTTCTGCTTTTCTGCTGCACTGTTTTCTGGTTCATAAGACAGAAAAATATAAATAAGCAGGGTAAAAGATAGCAAACATGGATTTTTTACAGCAGCTGAAGAAAACAGCAAAAGAAGCGGGTAATATCACCTGTTTAGGGATGGACCCTGTGCTGGAAAAGATTCCCACAAAGGGCACGGTCCGAAAAAGAATAACCATTTTCTACAGAAATCTGCTGTACGGTATGAAAAAAAAAGGGATGCTACCTGCTATGGTCAAGCCCAACTCTGCGTTTTTTGAGCAGTACGGTTTTGAAGGGCTCAAAGCCCTGCATGATATCATCACCTACTGCCATACCCTAAAAATCTCTGTTCTTCTGGACGCCAAGCGAGGTGATATTGGTAAATCTAGCGCAGCATATGCAAAGGCAGCATTTGAATTCTGGCAGGCAGATGCCATTACGGTTGCGCCTTATATGGGCCATGATTCTGTGCAGCCGTTTTTTGATTACTGCAGCAAAGGAAAAGGTGTGTATGTGCTCTGCCGCACCTCAAATGCGGGAGCAAAAGACTTACAAGACTTAACTGTGGGAAAAGTTCCGCTGTTCCTAAAAGTTGCAGAACACATAACCCGGGGATCAACACCCGGCGTAGGTGCTGTGGTTGGTGCAACATATCCAACCGAACTGGAGCAGATATCCTCCGCCTTCCAGAAGTCGGGCAAAGAAATACCTCTTTTGATTCCCGGCGTTGGAGCACAGGGTGGCAATGCTGGTGAAGTCACTAAAATTCTCAGAAAAACGAGCAAAGACCTCTCTATCCACCGTATCAATGCCGGCTCCTCGGTATGCTACGCATATCTTGAGGCAAAAAGCACAGACTATGTGGGTTGTGCAATAAAAGCCCTACGGACTTTTAATGAAGAAGTGGGGTTCTAGGATGCAGATAAAAATGGGCGTGTTTGGCACATCCATGGGTGCTATAGACAAAGAGATTCTTACAAAGGCACTGGCACTTGGAGAAGCAGTTGCTAAAGAAAAGTGCATCCTCATCACCGGGGCAACCGTAGGGATTCCGTATGCAGCAGCAGAAGGCGCAAAGGAAGAACAGGGGTTGGTGGTTGGTATCTCTCCTGCAAACAACTTGCAGGAGCACACAAAAGTATATAAGATGCCCACGGATTTCCACGACATTATCATCTATACAGGTATGGGGTACGAGGGCAGGAATCTCTTCAACATCAAGACCGCAGACATCTGCCTGTTCTTGCAGGGAGGCATAGGCACACTCAACGAATTCACCCTTGCCTATAAGGAAGAGAAAATTATCGGTGTGTTGAAAAATACGGGTGGCATCTCTGAAATATTCCCTGAAATCACCTACCACCTGGCACGCAAGAATTCTACAAAGATCATCTACGAGGATGACCCCAAGGTGCTGGTGAGAAAGTGTTTGGGGCTGTTGAAGTAGATATATGACTTTTATGCCCCATTTCCCTCTGCAAATGTAGCCAATTCTTTATAAATAACAGAATGATAATCTACCCCACTATTACTTTCGAGTCCTAGAGGAAACACCATGGGAGAAGCAAGATATCCGGGAACAAGCCTTAGCACAAGTGAAAGAACCATGACCCCATTAGCTGGCATGCTCAGTTTTCTTAACCGTACCAGGGATCCGGCTACGTTAAATCCTTCAACCAACCCAGGACTTGTCCAGCACTTTACTTTCCCGGGTGGCAGTTATATGTCCGGCTATGGAGCAGGAGCCGGACGCTATGAAGGCGGCATGACTGCAACCCCTGCACATCCTTACAACCATTCAACAACTACCCTTGATGCCATGTTGCCAAGTCGTTCTGCTCCCTACAGCAACCAAACCGGTGCATCCTCTGCTTGGTTTGGAAATATGGAACAGTACAGGAAAAATTATGACGCTGAAAAAGGAGCAGAAAAAAAGCAGGCAGCAAAAGGTGCAGGCAAAGAAAAGCTGGAAGATCTAGAAACAAGAATTCCTGATGCAACTCAGGACTCACCACTCAAATCTCATACCTCTGAATTCCCTGCTCACGATTCCCTTGATTTGAGAACAGTTTACGGCCTTGGCAAAAACGACGACGTAGTTTTTGAGGCCAAAGGCAAAGGATACAACGCATCCGTAACCGCCGGATACTTGCCATCCGTCGGCAATTACCTTGCAGTCACCATGCGCGACGAAGCAGGCAATGTGAAGAGCAATTATGCTGTGGTATTCAATGTTCCCACATCTGAAAGCAAGGAACAAAAAAGCCGTTATGCACACCTCATTGAAACCGAGGTTTTTGCAGCGATTGACAAAATAGCAGGCGGCGGCAATTACGCGCTTGCAGGACTTGAGCAGATTGCACGGGTGCCTATAAAACTGGGGGCACAGAATGTTGCACTTCTCGCAAAAGGGGAGCAGGCAAGAAAACTGCAAGATGCAGATGCACTAAGACCACAACCATTTTAAACCAACCATTGTTTTTCTGAAAGGAATGCATCTCCTAACCACACCTATCCAAAATATCGGCCTCTATGGCTTTGCCACTGATAGCTACTGCCTTCTTGGCAGGGACGTTCCTGAAGAAGCCGCAAAAGATATAGAAAAAGTTCTCAAGGTGCCTGTGCATTACATCACCATATGCGGCACATCTCTGGTGGGGGTTTTCTGCGCAGGCAACAACCACTGCATGCTCGTTCCGAGTATCGCATTCACCGAAGAACTCAAAAAACTAGACCAGCTCAAAATACCCTACAAAATCATAGAGACACGGCTGACAGCGCTTGGCAACAACATCCTGACAAGCGATTATGCAGCACTCGTTAATCCTGAATTCTCTGCAGACACCAAAAAGCGCATCAGGCAGGCATTGAATGTGGCTCTGCGCCCAGGAACCGTCGCCGGTCTTGGCAATGTAGGCTCCCTTGGAGCAATACGGGGAAAACAGGGCATCATTCATCCAGAGACCGCAGATGAGGAAGTTGCGTACCTTGGAGAATTCATGGATGTTTCATTCACCGAAGCAACCATCAACAATACCTCTTGCTTTCTGCGCTCAGGCCTTATCTGTAATAAATATGGTCTGGTCATCAGCACTGCTTCATCCGGCCAGGAGATCAATGAGATAGATATGGCGCTTGGGTTCTTGGACAGTTAACTTTAAAAAGATTGACGGGACTTCATCTAGAGAGACTCAGGGGTGAGACCAATCAACCAGTATGCAGCATTGAAAATTGTGGCAGGGACATCACATCCTGCACTTGCAAAAGGCATTGCGCAGCAACTCGGCATCCCCGTAACACCTATGGACGTTTCTAAATTCAGTGATGGAGAAACGTATGTGCGCATCGATGAAAGCATCAGGGCATGCGACGTCTTTGTCGTGCAGACTCTCTGCAATCCAGCCAATGATTATCTGATGGAGTTGTTCATCATAGTAGATGCGCTGCGACGCGCATCTGCAGGACGAATCACCGCAGTCGTTCCCTATTTTGCCTATGCGCGCCAGGACAGAAAAACCAACGATAGGGAGCCCATCACAGCAAAACTGGTGGCAAACCTCATGACCACTGCAGGTATCAACCGCGTCCTGACTGCAGACCTGCACGCAGATCAGGTGCAGGGATTCTTTGACATCCCCCTCGACCATATCAAGGCACTCCCGCTTATCGCAGGCTATCTCAAGAAAAAGAAGATAAAAGACCTCGTGGTCGTATCCCCTGATTTTGGCAGCATCAAACGCTCGCACGAGCTTGCAACTGCTCTTGATACAGCGTTGGTTGTCATCAGCAAACGCCGCTCAAGAAAAGAGCATGACACCATTGAAGACATGACCATCTTAGGAGAAGTCAAGGGAAAGAACATCGTCATCGTAGATGACATGATCAGCACCGGAGGCACGATTGTACGAGCAGTCGAGGTGCTCAAAAAAAACGGGGCAAAAGACTGTTATGTGGGATGCACCCATCCCCTCCTCATTGGACATGCTGCAGAAAAACTAGCACAGGCGGACATTAAGGAACTCATCGTCACGGACTCTGTCCCCCTTCCTCATCAGAAATTCCTCAAGCAGATGGTTGTACTGTCGCTTGCACCCTGGCTTGCAAAGACCATAGAATGCATCCACCAGGGAACGCAAATGGGCATGCTCTTTGATCAACTAAAATCAGACTATCTGGAAGGGAAGAGGTAACACCATGGATGAAGCAAAAATAAAAGAAGCGTATATGGAAATGCAAGTGTACGAACAGCAGATGAAAGCCATGCAGCAGCAGCTTGAGGCGGTGGACACCCAGATGCAGGAGATTATGGCAGTCAAGGAATCACTGTCCCAGCTTAAGAATGTAAAGCCACAGAGTCCCATCAAAGTCCCCCTCACCAATGGCATTTTCATTGAGGGCAAGATCACAGACACCAACGCGCTGTATGTCAATGTCGGGGCAAATGTGGTGGTCAAAAAGGATATTGCCGGCGCCACATCCATGATGGATGAACAGCTGCATGAGATAACACAGGTGCGGGCGCAGATGATTATGCAATTGCAGCAGATGCAGATGCTCTTCAAAACCCACAAAAAAGAACTAAAGAAGATGATGGAATAATGTTTGGATTTCTCAAGGACAAACTCAAGAAGGCGGTTTCCTCCTTTAGCAAAAAAGTTGAGGAAGAAGCAAAAGTAATTGAAGTAGAAGAAGTTGTAGAGCAACCGAAGTCAGCACCCAAGAAGACAGAATATATGCACAAGAAAGAGCAGACACTTCCACAGAAAAAAGAAGAAATAACAAAAGTGCCCTCTGTACAGGAAGAAGAGCCGGCGACGGAAAAAAAATCCTTTTTTGGCAGGCTGAAAGAAAAAATTGTCGGAAAAAAAGAAGAGCCTGCACCTATAGAACTAAAAGAAATTCTGTCTGAGAAGCAAGCTGAAGTGAAAGAAGCATTGCCTGAGAAAAAAGTGGTACCACCTGCTCCAAAAAAAGAAGAACGCACCATACCTCCTCTTCTCAAAAAAATAGAGGCAAAAGTAACTGCTGCACCAAAACCTGTCTTTAAAGAAGAAATCCCAGCAATTCCAGAAAAAAAAGAACAGCCGGTTCCAATATCTGCACCTCCTCAAGAGCATAAACCTGCTGCTGCAGCACCACAAACCAAGGAAGTGCCTGTAGAAAGACCCACAGAAGAAAAAGCAGAGGAATCTGCTGAAAAAAAATCATTCTTCGGCCTGATTAAGGAGAAAATAACCAAACAGGTAATCTCCGAGGAAAAGTTTGAAGAGCTGTTCTTTGATCTGGAGATGGTTCTTCTAGAAAATAATGTTGCAGTCGAAGTCATTGATAAGATAAAACTGGACTTGAAAAAAGAGATTGTGGACGTGCCCATTACCCGAGGAAAGATAGGTGATGCAATCCTTGATGCGCTCAAGAAAAGCGTGAAGGATGTGCTTTCTGTCAGAAGTGAGGATATCGTACAGAAAATAAAGGCAAAACATGACCGCCCTTTTGTCATGGTCTTTGTGGGTGTGAACGGCTCAGGCAAGACAACAACCATTGCAAAAGTGGTACATCTGCTGCAGCAAAAGGGATTGAAATCAGTGATTGCAGCAAGCGATACATTCCGGGCTGCAGCCATGGAACAACTGCAGAAGCATGCAGATGCGCTCGGCGTGAAACTGATCAAGCACGACTATGGCTCAGATCCTGCAGCTGTCGCCTTTGACGCCATTGCCCACGCCAAGGCAAAAGGTGTGGATGTAGTTATGATAGACACTGCCGGAAGACTTCATAGCAACGAAAATCTCATGGAAGAGCTCAAAAAAGTGGTGCGTGTCGCAAAGCCAGACCTGACGATTTTCATTGGAGAATCCATCACCGGCAACGATTGCGTGGAACAGGCACGCCAGTTTAATTTAGCAACCAATATCCACGGTATCATTCTCTCCAAAGCTGATGTTGATGAAAAAGGCGGTGCTGCATTATCTGTCTCCTACGTCACAGGAAAACCTGTCCTGTATCTGGGCACAGGCCAGCGCTATCAGGATTTAGAGCCCTTTGACCCCGACAAGATTATGGGGAGTATGGGACTTTGAATTGAGATATCGTTAGTACCCATGGGTGAGAAGTGCTTCCGCAATTTTCTGTCCTGCAATCCCTGCTGCTGCCTTAAAATTGTGTTTTCCACCGGTGTATAATGTGTTGAACAGATAAAGTCCTGCGACATCATTGACGTCAGTAAGATAGAATTTGCCGGTGTTTCTGTCCAAAAGCCAGTCCGAGGCAGCATGCAGGACGCCATACTTTGCAAATGCGCGTGCTGTTCTACTTGCAAGATCTTCAAGTTCACTAGGAAGTCCATCAGAAGGATGTGCAGCTAGTATAACGCGATCCTCAGGAGTCAGTGGACGCGGATTGCTCCCCCAAGTAAGCGGGATCTGGATTCCCCCTTTTTTTTATTGGAGGTTATCTTTTTGAAACCCATATAGAGGGGGTTGGGCGAATGATCAGGGAGATGTGTTTGTCCATATGCCTGATCTGCTGTGTAAAGAGGGTATCGCCTTTCTGAAAAAATACGTTCATCATCACCATGAGAGGATGCTGCAAGCACTGCACCAATGACCGCACCATTCCCCACAGTATATATCCTGTAATGCGTAAATCTCTGGCTTGGTGTTTCTATAAATTGTTCAAGAATATAATCTCTGGTATTAGGGGCCCCCTCAAAGTCAAGCTGCGCGTATATTTCGGGATCAAAAAAACGCTTGAGCTGGTCGATATCCTCAATAAAGTAGACTCCTGAGCCACCATCACACTCCGTATGCTTAAGCACAACAGGCAAAGCAAAACTGCCTGCAAGAAACTCATCAACCTCCCACCCTTGCGGAACCGGAATACCTGCCGCTTGTGCAATTTCCCTGGCTTTTCTTTTGGTGGTGAATTGTATCTTGGGACTAAGAAACTGCGCATGGGCGAGATGGTCGGTGAGCACCATATCCTGCACAACATCTCCTATATTCCTCTCACCGCTGCCTTCATATGATAACTCAATTAACATATCAAAATCGCCGGGAAACCAGCGCGAAGAGATTCCCATGGAATCAACAGGAGCATGTTCAAAATACAGTTCACGGGCAAAGCGGGAAGAATCAAAAAAGACAAGGTCTGCCTCTCCAAGCAACTCTGAGAATTCTGCTCTGCTCATTGCTGCTATTTTTCTGTAGGGCAGCTCTGTAACGGAGACTCCAGCACGAGAGAGTCCAGTTATGATGCTCCTGTCTGTGTGGGTCATCATATCAAGATTTGATTGGAGGTTAGATTCAGCCTGAGAGAGGGGGGTGCTTCCCAGAGGATCGTCTGATAAGCGGTCAGTCAGACTTCTGTAAACCTGCCTGCTGGTTCCATAGGTAAAAACAACTCGTTCAATCTCCATTCTTACTAAGAGGTGACGATTTCATTTTAAATCTTGCGTAAAAAGAAAATTGGCCACCGTCGGTCAATAGACCGACGGCATTCTCGCTTCGCTCGGGCCAATTTTCTTTAATAGCAAATTGCTTGGAATTTGAAGTATTTTAGTCGTAATTTGCTATTTAGCGAAACACACAAA
>JACRKK010000070.1 GCA_016219795.1 Candidatus Woesearchaeota archaeon
TCAGACAAAGACTTGGAAGATTGGTGAGAAAAACATGTTCATTCTCCAAATCTCTTGAAAACCATAACAAAGTTATTGGGCTATTTCTTCAAGAAAGAAATATGGAGCGTTTATCAGTCAAATGATAACACTTCCAATTTTACTATATTCTCATTATTTGTAGGGGTAGAAATAAGCAGATTTATATAGCATCCCCAAGCCCGCTCTTCCATGGATGCAGAAACCATTGCAGATGAAGCACGGAGCAGCATAGGGTGGTATTGCATGTCTACTTGCAAAGCGTTGTGCTGCAGAAAAGGCATTATCCGACTGCAGGGGAAACAGGAAATTGCGGCAGTGACGCAAGGAAAGGAAGAAGAACTGCGCAAGGAAAGACTTCTGGAGGATGCCGGCGGCGAAGCTGCAATACTGCATGTGGGTAAAAGGCCGTGCCCTTCGCTGACATCCGACAGCAAGTGCAGCATCTACACCAACCCCCACAGGCCAAAAGGCTGTGCAAATTTTCCCCTCTATTTTTATGGCAATACACTATGGGCTGCCTCCTTCTGCCCTGCAGTTAAGACTGGCCTTATGGATGAGCATCTGAAGAGGATTGAGGAGTTGGGTGTGAAGGTGCTGAAGTAGAAATCTTTTTATATGGCAGTGCTTCAGAAAGTTCTATGGTTGAAATTCTTAGAGTTTATGATCTTGAGGGGCATTTTCTTGAGAACATGGAACGAAAGAAGTATTACAAACAGGCACGATCTGAATACAGGAGAAAAGGGAGCATCAGCAGAACAGTTGCGATAGTGAAATTGCTGCTTTTTCGCTCTGATGGAAAGATGCTCCTTACCAAGAGGAGTAGCATCAAAAAGGAGAACCCACTTCTATGGGATAAGGCATTAGGTGGTCATCAGATAGGGGGTGAAGACTCAGTTAAGACTTTAATGAGAGAATGCACTGAGGAATTAGGCATCAATATCAAAGTAGTGGATAAAAAATTTAAGGGATTTATCTCCCTAGAAAATCTATCCAAATCTGCTGTTGTTAGACTACTGGAAAAAAGATTGTTGCGTACCACCTCTGTTATTTACAAAAATAGGTTTACCATGCAGTTACCAAAGCAGGAAACAATCTATCTGGGAATTTATGATGGGCCCATTGTTCTTGCAGATGGCGAAGTTGCGGCGATTAAGTATGTTACTCTTACTCAAGCATTGCACGCAATTAAAATCAAACCATCTCTCTATACCGATGATATTAAACAATTGGTTAAACATTATACGCCCGTAATGAAATCAATGCTTAAGGAGTTAAACACATGTACCCGCTAAGCCATTTTTTGCTCCCCTTTTTCCTGGGGGAGGTCCTTGTTGAATTCGGCTATCTGAACCACTGGACTGCTATCCTTGCAGGCGTTGTAGGGGTTGCGATTGATTTAGACCACGCGGTTGGCGCTGCCTATTACCGAAAAAAACTCAATCTCAAAGATCTATGGCACCGTGCAGTTGTTGTGCATGAACATAAAGAGACTTTTATTCACCGTTTTTTTGGTTTTGTTGTTTTTTCCCTTGCCACCTGGGCTCTCTTCTTTTGGTATTTTGTGCTTTATATGGTTGTATCCGTTGGCTATTATACCCACATGTTTTTGGACCATATCAATCTCAATATATTTCAGTTCAAGAAATCCTACCCTCTGAGACTGGGGAGTTTTTCTATCCACCTGCCACAGCATGAGCTATGGTTTGATATTCTGCTTGCGGTTGCATCGCTGGTTCTGATTTTGCTGTAGGAAAAAATGGGTTCTTACTTATCTGGAATGGTGATGAGGACAGGCAAGAGTTGGCCCATTATCAGAGGAGTATATTTATGCGGATTCCCTACAAAATCATTAATAACTGCCATTCTTCTGACAAGGTCATGAGTATCCTGCTGATAACCTTTGCTGCGGTAATCTGGAACATTAGTCTCCCAAAACAGGTCAGCAAGGATGAGGTAATGTACCAGAGGTGAGACCTGTGTTTCAACAAGAGTAACGATGTAATCTGTTCCATCCTTCAGGACTCCGCTCTCAATGAAGGAACAAAGTGATGTTGGGTCTGGGTTCAGTGTCAGCAACAGGTTGTAGAGCGATTCTCCCTCAGTCCCAAAGAAATCTTTTTGTGTTATCCTTCGGCTCTGCTGTCTCTTTGCAAAATAGACTCTCAATAACTCTTCCCCTGAAATTATTGCTGCCCCATTATCATAGCTCCATATCGTTACAGGGCTGAATTCCTTTACGATGTCTGGGGTGACTAAATACTCCTTTTCATTCTCAATCCCTATAGTCCACTTGTCAAAAGACCCCTCTTGCTCACGAATATATACAGAGAGATGTTGCATCTCTGTTAGAGTATGCATAATAAACGCATGTTCATGGGAGTTTATGCCAAAAGAAATGCTGTCTTCTGTGAAATCACGCACCATCAAAAATGCGCTTTTCATAAACGCTTTGTAGGGCCAAAGCAGGTCATCTACTCGTAAAAAGAAAATCGGCCACCGCCGGTCAATAGACCGGCGGCATTCTCGCTTCGCTCGGGCCGATTTTCTTTAACCCTGCGTTTTCCATTGAGCCACTAGTGAATACACTAGTGGAAAACGCAGATTTTATCTAGTGCCATTAGTCTTAGTGAAGGGAAGAGGTTATTTAAAAGTTACTACTAAAAAGTAAGCATATCCCTCACTCTTTTCTTGATGTCAGAAGGAGCAAGACCTTGATTTGGAATTTGCTCCAAAATACCCCCCTGACCAATCTTAGTGGTGCCCAGATGCGCATACCTGGGAGCAAAACCTCTCTCCAGCAGCCACGTCCCAAATTTGCTGCCTAAGCCAGTATTATAATTCTGGCTCTCCACCACAAGGACAAAGGGAGTTGCACCCAGCTTTTTCATCATCTGCTCATCCACCACATTCAGCACAGGCTTGTTCACAAGACCTACAGAAATTCCTTCTTTCTTCAGCTCTTCAACAGCATGTAAACAGCGATAGACCATCTCTCCAAAGGTGACGATATACCCCAGCGTTCCTTCCCTTATCACTTCATCGTTTCCCGTAAACCTGTACCCCGCTCCAAAATGCGGGCTGCCATCCCCATTAAGGATGGACGGAACACCAGAACGTGTTGAGAACACAAATCGCAACCCTGCTTCATAGAATATTTTCTCAAGCACAGCCTGCAACTGCTGTGCATCTGCAGGAAAATACAACCGGGTGTTATCATCCTCACAAATACCATTGTCCGCAAAGAAATTGTTGATGCCAAAGTGGCAGGTGTTGTCTGCCATCTCATCCACGCCTGCGTGGGAGAAATGCGCAAGCACGTTGGCGTTGTTGAGCCGTGCCATAGTTATCTCGGAGATAACCATCTCAAGGAATGCAGAAAATGTACCATAAATGCCCTGGTAGCCTGGCTTTGAGCCAAAGCCTGCTGCAACAGAAAAGTTGTTGCGCTCCATAACTCCTGCCATCCTATAAAACTCAGGATACGCTTTGCCAATGCTGTCGAGACCGCAGCTCCCACCTAAATCATTGCTCATCACCAAAACTTTCTTGCGCTGTTCTTCTGGGAGTCTATTGAGAATATTAATGACTATCTTACCAAACTCTGACCGGTTTTTTTTCTGCTCTTTGGAACTGCCCAGATAGACCGTAGTGTCTTTGGTCTTGGGTGCTGTCTTTAGCAATTCCACAGCTTCTGCATACCCTTTTTGCTCAAGATAATGGATAGCATGCTCCACCTCAATGCAATCATGGCCTTTGGTGCTTCCTTCAATCCCAGAAATACCAGGTGCCATCGCACGTTTGTTGATAAGAACAACAGGACCTGCTTTGGTAAACGCAGTCTGTATCCGTGCGTAAAGGGAAGCAATATCTTCCCCTTTCCCCGCATTGACCGAAAGACCATGGCCGCTGAGCGTCTGTGCAACATTAAAACCATGCATATAAGCAGAAGGATGACCTTCTATAGTCACGTCATTATCATCAATCAGAAGCACGACATGCAGCTTATGGGCAACAGCGTAACGTGCTGCTTCAGAATCATTGCCCTCCATCTGGGAGCCGTCGCTTCCAAACAGGACTACCTTTTTATCTGGGTTTTGTTCAGCAACCCCATTCACATAACTCCACAAATGCCCAAGCCTGCCGGAACTAAACAAGATTCCTTTTTTTTCCAGACGCTCAGGATGGCCATAGAGATGGTGACCATGCACTCTATAATGCAATAAATCCTCAGCTGTCAGACCCCAGTTGTTGAGCGCTGCCATGATGTACTGGATGATGACACGATGACCTGCTTCATCGTAGAAAACTGGAACTATCTGGTCTGGGTTGCCACGCATAAACGCATCACAGATAAGCACTTCGGGTGTAATATCATATGCGCCGCCTGTGTGCCCGCCAAGCCCTTTGGCTCCACCCAGGGCGCTGGCAAAAACAACCATGTCCCGCACAAGCTGGATGTTGGCCTGCAGTTGTTGCAACTGCCTGGGGAGTAGCGTCTTCTGGGAAAGAGAAAATGAGAGTGGTTGGTAAGCATCGAGAGGGATAGGGAATTTCATGCAGGCAAAAAAATGAATGGACTATAAAAAAGTGATGGTCAAGACCATCAAAACAACAATCCTTAAAAAACAGCAGGTGTTCTATAGCACCATGTTTTCCCTAAAGCCTCTTAATTCCAAGGAAGTGCGCAATATCCAGAAGAAGCTTGTAGAACAATGGGGATGCTCCCTCCCTGGAGAATTTGTTCTCTTTCAGAACCAAAAAAACAAGCTATATCTGACCAACAGAGAAATTGGCCTTATGGACCCCAAGAATTTTCGCATCGATGCCATGGGCTTATATGTTGGAGAAGTACAGGAAGATGGCATCAGGCTGAGCATTGAGGGAAGCCAGATCATCGGCAAGAACGCCACACAGAATGTTGTTTCCTTATCCGAGCAGCAGATGCGGGCATGGATGAATGGAGAACAAGTCACGGTTGATGACGCCTACAACTGCAGATGTCATGTACTTGTACGCTACCTTGATGATTTTCTGGGTTGCGGGAAACTGAAAGGCACATCACTTTTGAACTACGTGCCCAAAGAACGTAGAATGCTGGCTTAGGCAGCTATTTTCTCTGCCCACTGGAACACGTGGGTCTTATTATATTTATAGGTTTTCAGAACCTGTTCCAAATCAATGAGCTGCAGGTATTGCATCTCTTTATCGTTGCTTAAGAGCCGTCTCTCTCTCTTACGTTCTGCTTCATCCTTGCGCATGTCATAATACTGGTCAAACATACCATCAAAGATGAAACGCTCTCCTGAAGCACTCCACCCCGCATCACGGTGCGTCTGGCTTGTAAAACCCTTGCCGTCGGTAGCACGTTCATATGCATCCGCAAGCCATTGATAGAAGCTGAATGGCACTGGAGTAGTACTCTTTTTTTTCTTTTGGTATGTTGTGTACTGATTCCGGATCTCAAAAGCCATTTCAAAAAAGTGGTAGAAATCGCTGGCAATCTTCTGCCTAATTTGCGGATCTGCCAGGTCTTTCACTGCCATGTTGCCATAGATAGCAAGCCAGTCTTCCAGTTCATTTCTGAAATAACGTGCACCAAAATCCTGTCTTTGCATTGCATCCTCAAGGAAATGTAATGGAGCAGCACCGTCTGCTGGCACTACATTGTCGAGTCGATGCCATCCCCTAAACAATGCATACAACCGGGTGAATCCATTAATCCTATAAAGTTCCTGATTATGGAAATATTCGATATGCGCCTTCTGCCGGTCAATGCGGTCAAGGGTGCTGTCAACAAGTGCGTCCTTAAGGTAGTAAAGGAAAGGATGCTGCTGTTTGCCAAACTGCTGGTTGATAAAGTCAACCATCATAAACGACTTGAAAATCTCTTTGAGCTTTTCAGGCCCTTCATAGAAAACATTGATGCCCCAGTGCTCCAGAGTCCTCCGGAGAGGATTCTGCAGAGCGTGTTTTACTTTTTCTTTATAGAGGTGGGCTTGCGGCCCTTTGCTTTGAAAGAGCCCTTTTTTAATGTAGTCAACAAATTTTTTAACTCCATTCGATAACATGACACTGCGTAGTTGCACATCATCCATTTCCGTGATGTTGTGCCTGCGGTCTGCAAGCTTAATGGCCATGACGCGCAGATAAGTATCAAAGGTGATCTCGTGATCACTATATTTCTTCTCCAACGCATTAAGATAAGAAAAGTAGTCCTGTTCCTCAGTCCTTGAGAGTGCCGTAATCATGCGGGTAATGTCACCAACATCTTGTTCAGTTATGGCAAGGTGATGCTCATCTATACAATTATCAAACCGTTTTTTTATTTCACTTATTTTAAAACCGCATTCTTCAATGACATCATGGTAGAGAGCAGCAATAAGGGTCTTGTAATCCACTATTGTTTGTCCATCTCCTTTTTCTGCATCCAGAAACAGCATCCGTGCAACTTCCAGAGAATGCTTAGAGCGCAGAGACCCTACGTCACGCTTTGCATGCCCATGTATGCCTACTACATCTTTAATGGCATAGGCAAACAGCTTTTGCTGGTCGGGAGTCATCCTGTCCTGATAGCCGGGAAAATAGCGGTTGAGAAACCCCCCCATGACGCCAGCCTCAGAAAAGAGACCTCTTTCTTCCTCTGGCGGAGGGGTTGCATAATCATTTAAATACCTGTTAACCCGCGTATCAAGAGAATCCAATTGCAGAAGCGGTGTTTTTTCTGCAAAGTCCAAGAGCTCTTTTACAACATCATTCTCAATAGAATAATCATGCGTTCTTGCAGCAATCAAATGAGCGTATTCTTCTTTTGTTCTGGGGAGTTGAATCTCATCCATAAGACGGGCAGAGAATGCAAATCCATTTATAAAGAGTATTATTCCGCTGTCACTTCAGAAGCTTTCCAGAGCTTATCCCCAATATAATGAATGTTCTTGACTGCCTTGCCCGAAGCAATGGATGCAAGCTCTTCTGCAGAGAATAAAGCAATGCCTACGGCAATCGGCCGCTTATGGTTCTGGTCCAAAACTGCAACAAGGTCATCTTTTTTGAGGAGGGAATCAAAGGCAACAATGCCAGGCCGCATGACATCAGCACCATTGGCTATGTAGGGCACCGCAGGCATATCAATGGTGATTGTCTTGAGAATCTGCGTCTTTAAAAGCAGGCGTAGAAGGGGAACCCACCTACCGTCTTTCTGGAAAAAAGAAGGCACGCCGTCTGCAATCAGGACATTATCCTCCTGCGCAATGTTCTGGTTCTTGTCAAACTGATACAAAAGCAGCTGCAGCTGGTCGTTGATGTCCTTGATTTCCTTTTTGTTAAGCTGCCTGTGCATGCAGATAGGATAGCCGCAAACTTTATATAGGTAACGGAATTAATAAGTGCCATGAACAACAACCATTTGGCAGAGGCCATTCCTTTTGTTCTTACTACTACCTATTAAGAAAGGTTGTTGCTCTTTGTTCTGCAACAACAATGAGGTGAACACATGATAACCATACAATTCCCGGATGGCGCAAAGAAGCACTACACAAAAGGCAGCACAGGTATGGAGGTTGCAAAAAGCATTGCTGAAGGCCTCGCTAGGGAGGCCTATGGTGTACTGGTCAATGGCATGCCAAAAGATTTATCTGTGCCCATCACTACAGATGCTACGCTAAAAATTGTGACTGCCAAAGATAAGGAAGGCATTGAAATATTAAGGCATACCTCGACCCACATCATGGCACAGGCAGTCAGGCACCTGTTTCCGTATGCAAAGCCAACCATCGGTCCTGTGGTCGAGGAAGGATTCTATTATGATTTTGACCATGAGCCGTTTTCTCCTGAAGACCTTGTGAAAATAGAGGCAGAGATGGAAAAGATTGTGAAAGCCAACTATCCTGTTGAACGCAAAGAAATCTCCAAAAAAGAAGCGAAAGAACTGTTCAAGGACAACCCCTACAAACTTGAGCTGATTGATGAGTTTGAGGAAGGCACAGTCTCTATTTACAGACAAGGTGATTTCACTGATCTTTGCAGAGGTCCCCACCTGCCATCGACAGGCAAAGCAAAAGCCATCAAACTGATGAAGGTTGCTGGTGCTTACTGGAGGGCAGACAGCAAAAACAAGCAGCTGCAGCGCATCTACGGGATCAGCTTTTCTGAAAAGAAGCAGCTACAGGAATATTTGCATGTGCTTGAAGAAGCAAAGAAGCGGGACCATCGTGTCCTTGGAAAGCAACTTGATCTGGTTATGTTTCATGAGTTTGCGCCAGGAGCTCCGTTCTTTTTGAAAAATGGGGCAATTATCTATAATGAGCTTATTGCATTTATCCGCAAAGAATACCAAAAACGCGGCTACGAAGAGGTCATCACTCCCCAGCTCTACAATAAGAAGCTATGGGAGCAGTCTGGGCACTGGGAGCATTACAAAGAGAACATGTTTGTGATTACCGTGGAGGGAGAGGAGCACTCGCTTAAGCCCATGAATTGCCCAAGCCACTGTTTAATCTACAATCGCTCAACTAAAAGCTATAGGGATTTGCCTGTAAGAATTGCAGATTTCTGCTGCTTGCACCGAAATGAATTGTCCGGCACGCTTTCCGGCCTGACACGGGTGCGCAAGTTCTCCCAAGATGATGCGCACATTTTCTGCAGGATGGATCAGGTAGAAGAAGAAGTGCTTGGCGTGCTTGATTTCATCAAATATATATGGGTTGAGGTGTTTGGGTTCAAAGTGAATTATTCTCTTTCCACCCGCCCGCAAAAGGCGTTGGGAGACAAAGCACTATGGGACAGGGCGGAAGGCATGCTTGCAGAAGCACTCAAAAAAGCAGCCCTGCCCTACCAAATCAAGGAAGGGGATGGAGCATTCTACGGCCCGAAGATAGATATTGATCTTGAGGATGCTTTAGGACGGAAATGGCAGTGCCCAACCTGTCAGCTTGATTTTAACCTGCCGAAGCGCTTTGAGTGCATGTATGAGGGAGATGATTCGAAAAAGCATCAGGCAGTCATGATCCACCGTGCGGTGCTTGGGTCTCTTGAGCGCTTCATGGGGCTGATGATTGAGCATTTTTCTGGTAAATTCCCGTTGTGGCTTTCGCCTGTGCAGGTCATCATTATGACGGTTGCAGACAGACATGAAGAGTATGCAACAAAGGTGAAAGATGAGCTTGTTGGTGCTGGCTTTAGGGTGGATACTGATTTCCGATCAGAGTCCATCCCCAAGAAAGTGCGCGAAGCACAGCTTGCGCATATTCCCCTGATGATCACCGTAGGCGATAAGGAGACGGAACAGAACGTTCTTGCGGTCAGGACACTGGACGGTCAGGTGAAGTTTGGGATGCAGCTTTCCGAACTGAAAGGAAAGATGCAGATGCTTGTGGAAAAAAGGGCAGTGAAAGTGGAAATTTAAAACAAAAAAAGAATTCTTGGGTCAATATTTATCCGGAACCTGTCCCACCGGCTGACCCGTTTGAGGATCAATAATGAAACTCCCGGCTTTCTTCTCTTTCTCTGTTTTCTGCTGTTCGTAATCTGCTATTTCGTCATCACTCATCTTCTTCATTCCACAACTGTTTTCACCGCAGTCTGTCATCTCATATTCGTCGGTGTCTTTATCTTTATAGACATTATGCTCATGACCTGATTGATCAATATAACTCCCATCATATTCCTTTTCATAGGTTTTTTGTGCATAGAAATTGTTTCCTGAAATTGCCTTTTGCATAGTATTTACAGGCACAGGTTGTGGAGTTCCTATCGCAGAAGAACTACCAAACCTGTGTGCTGCACCTATTGTTTGTGCTTGTTTGTTAACTATCTGACCTATGACTAAACCAAATGTTGTTCCCACAATGAGAGAAAGCACTACAAATGCCCATAACTGTTGGTTGTGTGGGGTGTTATGCATTTGTGCCATAATTAGCAACCTTTCCGCCTAAAACAAGGATTCAAGCAACTAAAGGGTGCAAATCCTTTCTCATCAGCACATTCGTTATAGCAGGATGTTTTGCATTTACATGAGTCTGTTTCACATTCACTCATCATTGAAGGAAGCTTCATTCCGGTATAATCATCTGGGTTCATCCAGTTCCCACCCTTGACAGGAATTGCATTCCCTCCAAAAGGATTAGAGTCTGAACTGGCTTTATACATGAATGCTTTTCCTTCAGCACTGCCTCTACTCCCAATCACAAATCCCAAAGTCGCTCCAATTAAAAGCCCAAGAACCACAAATGTCCACAACTGCTGGTTCCAGTTCCCAGCAGCATCATGTTTTTGCTCTGCCATCAACGGATCACCTTTTTTTGAAATATTTGAATTAAGGTGTTCTGGTGCTTCCAAACTATAAAAAGATGCCGATTTTGTAAAAAGAAAATTGGCCACCGTCGGTCAATAGACCGACGGCATTCTCGCTTCGCTCGGGCCAATTTTCTTTAACCCTGCGCCTTCCATTAAGCCACTAGTGAAAACACTAGTGGAATGCGCAGATTCAATAACTCTTAACCTTCAGTCCAGCAATCCTCTCAAAATGATGCATATTTCTTGTGAGAAGTGTTTCATGGTGAAGCAGGGCAATGGCGGCAATCATACAGTCTTCAGGGTCAATTTCCTGACCAGCTGCTTTCAGATTTCTGGAGATGCTTCCTGCAAGCTCTGCAGCTTTTCTGTTAAAATCAAGAAGGCATTGTATTAACTAAGATACTTTAATATAGTAGTTCTTCTTTTCTCTTGGTTGACAGAGGTGTATCAACCATGGCGAGACCAAAAGGAAAAATAACAGTTGTTTGTCAGAACAAGTCCTGTGAACTTTTCCGGAAAGAGTCAGGGAAAGATATCGTGAA
>JACRKK010000005.1 GCA_016219795.1 Candidatus Woesearchaeota archaeon
AACACTTTTGAATGTAATTTCTGCGGTGCCAAATGGCACCGCTTAAAGCCAAGAATGACTTTGAGTGGAAAAATGGTTGATTTACCACCAAAACTAAGTAGACTTTTAAAAAACAGAAAATAACTTTTCAATATCACCCCATGAACGCAAAGTATATAAACCATCGCAGCACCAAAAAGTTAAAAGAGGTGAGCGTATGGACAAATCTACTCAGTTTATTCTCTGGTTCAAAGATTTGACGATAGAAGATGTGCCCCTGGTGGGAGGAAAGAACGCATCCTTAGGTGAGATGTATTCCAACCTGACCGTAAAAAAAGTGCACGTTCCCAATGGGTTTGCCATTACCGCCTATGCCTACCGTTATCTCTTAGAAAAAGCAGGAATCAAAGACAGGATAAGACAAATATTAAGCGGGCTTGACACCCATGATATGCAGAACCTGGCAGAGCGTGGCCACCAGATACGGGCGCTCATCAGGACTGCAGAATTCCCACCTGAATTAAGCAAGGCCATCATTGCAGCGTATGCAAAGCTCTGTAAAGAATGCGGCAAGGATACAGATGTTGCCGTCAGAAGCTCAGCAACTGCTGAAGACCTGCCTGACGCAAGCTTTGCCGGCCAGCAGGAAACCTACCTCAACATCAGGGGTGCTTACCGCCTGATTGAGGCGTGCAAAAAATGTTTCGCCTCCTTGTTCACCAACAGAGCAATATCTTACCGTGAGGATAAACATTTCGACCATTTCTCCATCGCTCTCTCCATAGGCGTGCAGAGGATGGTCAGAAGCGATCTTGCATCAAGCGGGGTCATGTTCTCTATAGACACGGAATCAGGATTTAAGGATGTGGTGCTGGTAACTGGCGCCTGGGGTCTGGGAGAAAATATTGTGCAGGGTGCAGTAAACCCTGACGAGTTCTATGTTCATAAACCTACCTTAAAACAAGGGTATCCATCCATCATCTCAAAAACCTTGGGGAGCAAGGAACTGAAAATGGTGTATGACATCAAAGGACACCAGCCCACCAAAAATATGAAAGTGGATATTTCTGAGAGAAAAAAATATGTGCTATCTGACAAGGAAGTGCTGACGCTGGCAACATGGGCCTGTGTCATTGAAGATCACTACAGCCATAAAGCAGGTCACTTCAAGCCCATGGACATCGAATGGGCAAAAGACGGTATCTCCGGACAACTGTATATTGTGCAGGCACGGCCTGAAACTGTCCAGTCACAAAAAAACAGGAACGTCATGGAAGAATATGTTCTCAAACAAAAAGGGAAAATCCTCTGCCAGGGCAAGAGCGTAGGAACAAAAATAGGCCAGGGTAAGACCACCATCATCAAGGATGTCCATGATATCGCACGTTTCAGAAAGGGCGAGGTTCTGGTAACGGAGATGACAGACCCCGACTGGGAGCCCATCATGAAGGTTGCATCAGCCATTGTTACCAATAGAGGAGGCAGGACGTGCCACGCTGCCATCATTTCTCGGGAACTTGGCATCCCTTGCGTTGTGGGTTGCGGGAATGCAACAGAACTTATCAAACAGGGAAAACCAGTAACGGTTGTCTGCTCGCAGGGAGACGACGGCTTTGTGTATGAGGGCCTGCTCAAGTACGAAGTGGCAAAACATAATCTCCTGCAGATTCCCCAGACACACACCAAAATCATGATGAATGTCGGTGAGCCGGAGCATGCGTTTGAATTAAGTTTTATCCCAAACCAGGGTGTGGGACTTGCACGCATGGAGTTTATCATTAACAACTGGATAAAGGTCCACCCAAAGGCATTGCTGCATTTTGATAAAGTAACTGATTCAAGTGTGCGCGAGCGCATCGAGGCAATGACCCAAGGGTATAAGACCAAAGCAGATTATTTTGTGGATAAACTAAGTCAGGGCATCGCACGTATTGCTTCTGCATTCTATCCCCATGATGTTATCCTGCGGTTCAGCGATTTCAAGACCAATGAATACGCAAATCTTTTGGGAGGAGCAATCTTTGAGCCAAAAGAGGACAACCCCATGATTGGCTGGAGGGGTGCATCCCGCTATTATGACAAGAAATATGCTGATGCTTTTGGCCTCGAATGCATGGCCATCCGGAAAGTCAGAGAAGAGATGGGCCTTCTGAACCTGAAAGTGATGGTGCCATTCTGCAGGACTGTGGAAGAAGGCACGAAAGTACAGGCTGAGATGGCGAGATATGGCCTCAAGCGTGGCGTGCATGGATTACAAGTCTATGTCATGTGCGAAATACCGTCCAACGTGATTCTGGCTGACCAATTCAGCCAGATATTTGATGGTTTTAGCATAGGAAGCAATGACTTAACGCAGCTGACGCTTGGACTTGACCGCGATTCAGAGATTGTGAGCCACATCTATGATGAAAGAAATGAGGCAGTCAAGCGCATGATCCGGATGGCCATAACAACCGTACATAAATATGGCAGGAAGATAGGCATCTGTGGACAGGCACCCTCAGACTTTCCTGACTTTGCCCAGTTCCTAGTCGAATGTGGGATTGATTCCATCAGCCTAAACCCTGATTCTGTCTTAAAGACCACCTTCAAGATCCATGAGCAGGAAAAGAAATTGGGGATGAAGTAATCTCTCGAAGAAATGGCCACCACTAAGCCAAAGCATATAGGCATCCTTGCCGTAAGCGCAGAAGGAGCAGCACTCTGCTATAGGATATTATGCAGCGAAGCAGGAAAGATACTTGGGAAAAACAAGACACCACCTATACTCTCCACCAGATTGCATTCGATGATGTAGTAGATGCACAACACGCAGACAACTGGAAAAAAGTTGCCGGAATTCTTTGGGAAGGGATTGAAAAGCTTAAATGTTGCGGAGCAAAGTTTGTAATCATTCCTGCAAATTCCACTCATTTCTGCATTGACGCACTCAAAAAAAAATCGCCACTTCCCATTATCAGTATGCTTACTATTGTAGCAGAAGAATGTGCAGCAAAGAACTACAAAAAAGTAGGGGTGCTTGGCGTAGGAATAACGATGAAGAATGGGCTGTTCAAAAAACCGCTGCAAGAAAAAGGGATAGTCTCGCTTGTTCCAGAAGAAGCTGAACAAAAAATAATCAATGATATCATCTACCAACAGATTGTACCCGGCGTTGTCAAAAAAGATTCCGTAACAAGAATCGTCCATATCATTGCTGGCTTCCAAAAAAAAGGATGTGATGCAATAATTCTTGGGTGCACGGAACTGCCAATAGTCATTACTGCAAAGAATTCTCCGCTGCCCTACATTGACACCACGCGTCTTCTTGCAGAAAAGGCACTTGCACATAGCCTAAATGCAGGTTCAATTATTGAGTGACTGCAAAGAAATTACCACTTCCTGCCGATTTTAGGGCTCGCCTGTGAAAGAAACCTTGGCGGGCTTCAGCCCGCAGTTGAATTTCACGGTTAGGGCGAGCCGAAACTTATTTCTACATGAAAAATAAAGAAAATG
>JACRKK010000072.1 GCA_016219795.1 Candidatus Woesearchaeota archaeon
TGAAGTATTTTAGTCGTAATTTGCTATTTAGCGAAACACACAAATGCCATTAAGTTAATGGGTTTCGCTATAACCCTGCGCCTTCCATTAAGCCACTAGTGAAAACACTAGTGGAATGCGCAGATTCAAAGAAATAAAAAATAATCAATCCCACTTCAGATTCCCGGAGGTCTGATACTCTGTGACTCTGGTCTCAAAGAAATTCTTCTCTTTGCTTAAGTCAACCGACTGCGCCATCCAGGGGAAGGGGTTCTCTGTGCCAAACATCTTGACTAAACCAATGCGTTCAAGGCGCCGGTCAGCGATATATTCCACATACGAGGAAAACTGGTCTGCGTTGATGCCCAAAAGCCCTTGCGGGCATGCATCATAGGCATATTCCTTTTCAAGCTCAACACCTTTTCTGATAAGTTCTACAATCTCGTCCTGGAATCTCTGAGTCCAGATGTCCTGATTCTCTGCCTTGATGGTGTTTATCAGGTCACAGCCAAACGCAAGGTGCAGGCTTTCATCCCGCATGATGTATTCGAACTGTTCTCCAATGCCAATCATCTTGTTCTGCCTCTTTAAAGCAAGAATCATCGCAAAGCCGGCATAGAAAAAAATACCTTCCATGATGACGTAAAAACCTACCAAATCCATCACAAATTTCTGGATATTTTCAATCCCTATGGTCTTGAATGTGGGGTCAAAGACAGACAGTGTCATGTTGACGACGTAGTCGTCTTTTTTCTTGATAGAGGGGACTTTATTGTACATAGTGTAAATCTCCTCAGGGTCAAGGCCGAGCGTGTCGCAGCAGTAGATGAACGTATCGGTGTGGATTGCTTCCTCATACGCCTGTCGCAGCAGATACTGCCTGCATTCAGGGTTGGTGACGTGGTTGTAGATGGCAAGCACGATGTTGTTGGCGGTCAGTGATTCTGCTGTTGAGAAAAAACCGAGATTCCACATAATCAACCTTCGTTCTGTCTGGCTGAGATGCTTATCAGACTTCCACTGCTCAACATCCTTCTGCATCCCTACTTCCTCAGGCGTCCAGTTATTGGCTACGCCAGATTTATAATGCTGTCGTGCCCACGGATATTTCATGGGCAGGATCTTGTTGGGGTCTATTTTTGAATCGTTGATGACTGGCATTTTTTCTACCTCCTACTGACAAGACTCGCAGGTGGGATCGTTGATGGCGCATGCCTTTGGCGTTGCGGCAATGACCTGCGCAACCATCCCCTCACCTGTGGATGCCTGTGCAATATATTCACGTTTTTGGGTAAAACCATATTTATTGGCATCAAGTGTTGATTTCTCAATCTGGCTTGCAGCAAGCGATCGCAGGTAATAGGTCGTCTTAGTCCCTTTTTTCCAGGCAGCGATGTAAATGTCGCTGAGCAGGCTGCCGGAAACCCCCTTCATGAATACATTGAAGGATTGGCTCTGGTCCAACCATTTTGCCCGGACAGCGTTCATCTCTACAAGCCACAATGGGTCAATGTCAAACGCTTCTTTGTATTTGTCCTTGATATCCTGGGGAATTCCTGCAATCATCTGGACGTTGCCGTCATAATACTTAAGCTGTTCAAGCATCTCCTGATTCCAGAGCTTCCTTTTTTTAAGATCTTCCATAAGATAAGGATTAACTATGATAAATTCCCCGCTGATGTTGCTTTTGACATAGATGTTCTTGTAGATGGGCTCTATGCAGGGAAAGCATCCAGTGATATTGGAGATGGTTGCTGTGGGTGCAATGGCCATGGTGTTGGAATTGCGCATCCCATGTTTTTTGACATGTTCTTTGAGCTGCGTCCAGTCCATGTGCTCATTACGATTGACCTCAATTTTCATACCTCTTTCCTGCTCCAGAAGATCAAGGGTGTCTTTTGGGAAGATTCCTCTGTCCCATTTCGAGCCTTTGTAGCTCTCGTATGTTCCGCGTTCCCTGGCAAGTTCTGATGATGCATAGATGGCGTGGTAAGAAAAGAATTCCATAGTACGGTCCATAAATTCAAGCGCTGCAGGAGCGTCAAAGGGGATGTCCATCTTAAAAAGCGTATCCTGCAATCCCATAAGTCCCATACCCACAGGCCTGTGACGCATGTTGGAATTCTGCGCTTCAGTGGTTGGGTAGAAATTAATGTCAATGACATTGTCCAGCATGCGCATCCCGGTCTTGATGGTCTTTGCAAGCAATTCTCCGTCGATCTTCCCACCGACAACATGCCGTCCCAGGTTAATGGAGCCGAGGTTGCACACTGCAGTTTCATCTTTGGACGTGTTGAGGGTTATCTCTGTGCAGAGGTTCGAGCTATGTACCACACCCACATGATCCTGCGGCGAGCGGATGTTGCAGGGATCTTTGAATGTCATCCATGGATGGCCGGTCTCAAAAAGCATAGACAGCATTTTTTTCCAGAGCTTTCGCGCAGAAACGACTTTGTGCTTTTTGATCTTGCCCTGTTGCGCCATGGTCTCGTATTCTTCATAGCGCTTCTCAAATTTGCGGCCATACGAATCATGCAGTTCAGGCACTTCTTCCGGTGAGAACAGAGTCCAGTTCTCGTCGTTGATGATGCGTTTCATGAATGTATCAGGAATCCAATTTGCTGTGTTCATGTCGTGAGTCCTTCTCCGCTCATCCCCTGTGTTCTTCCGCAGGTCAAGGAAATCTTCGATGTCCAGGTGCCATGTCTCCAGATACGCACAGGTTGCGCCTCTGCGCTTGCCGCTTCTATTGATAGCCACGGAAACATCATTGGCAATCTTGAGGAATGGAACGACCCCCTGGCTTTCTACATTCGTGCTCTTTATCCATGAGCCTGTGGATCTGATATAACTCCAGTCGTTGCCGACCCCGCCAGACCACTTGTTGAGTTGGGCATTGTCGCCCAGACACTTGAAGATATGGTGGAGATCATCATGAATTGTTGTCAGATAACAGGATGACAGTTGCGGATGGGCAAGGCCTGAGTGGAATAGGGTGGGTGTAGAAGACATGAAAAGAAATTGGGAGAGTACCGTATAGAATTCCACAGCTTTTGCCTCCTTATCTTTTTCCTCAAGCGCAAGGCCCATAGCCACCCTCATCCAAAAACTCTGCGGCAATTCAATGCGGTCACCTTCCCATACAAGGAAATACCGCTCGTAGAGTGTCTGTAGGCCCATATACTGAAGGATCTTGTCCCTGCTAAAGGCCAGTTCCTTTGCCAAATTTTCCAGATTGAAATCAAGCATGCGCTTGTCCAGAAGGCCAACATCTACTCCCCTTCTTATGTTGCGTATGAATGTGCTTCGGTAGCTTTCTTCTCTATTTTTTTCGGAAGTGGAGACGCCTATGACTTCCTTGTAGAGCTTCTGCAAGAACAACCTGCCCGCTACATAGCTGTAGGCAGGATCCTTCTCCATAAATGCCACGGTGGCCATAATGATTGCCTTCTCAACTTCACTTGAGGTCACGCCATCGTAGATGTTGCGCGCCACTTCTTTTGCGATAAGATCAAATGAGATGTCATTTTCGTACTCTTCGCTTGCGCGCTTGACACATTCCTTCACTTTTCTCATGTCAAAAAGTACAATCCTTCCGTCTCTCTTTTTGACTGTCAACTTGCCCACGCTTGCCTTCTCCAGCGTGCGTTGTTTCTCTTCTTCCCTGGCTTTCTGTCGTTGTGCCCTATAGAGGATGTACTCCTTTGCTATCTCATAGAGGCCACTCTTTACCAGGTGTTTCTCAACAACATCCTGGATATTCTCTACATTGGGGTAAAAATCAAGAAAGCGTTCCTGGATTTCTAGAATGACATCGTCGCTGACGCGATCGACAACCTCAGACGGAAGCTCCTGCTTTGTCGCTCTTACTGCTTTGATTATTGCGTTCTGAATTTTGCCTTTGTCAAAGTCTACGACTTCTCCTGTCCTCTTGATGACACGCATTGTTCCATCAGCCATGATGCTCTCCTCCTCTTTTGCTTAGCAGATTTTTTAGTTCTTTTTCAAATGATTTTAAGTCAGTGAATTCCCGATAGACTGACGCGAAGCGGATATAGGCAATTTTGTCCATGTCCCTTAGTTTGTTCATGACAATCTCCCCTATCTCTGCGCTACTGATTTCCGTTGTCTCTTTGGTCCGGAGTTCTGACTCAATCTCGTCAACAACCCGATTGATCTGATCTGCGCTGATGGGCCGCTTTTCGCACGCCCTGACAATACCGTGCTTGATTTTGTTTCTGTCAAACTGCTGGCGTGAGCCGTCTTTTTTGATGACCAGAAGTTCTACGGATTCTATGCGTTCGTAGGTGGTAAAACGCTTTTCACACGCTAAACACTCGCGGCGCCTGCGCGTTGCGATTTCATCAGATGTTCCTCTTTTGTCGACAACTTTGTTTTCCGGACTTCCGCAGTAGGGGCATTTCATAGTTCTCACTACTTTTGTTTATCTTTTTTGAGGGATTTTTGGATTGAGAATCCTTGGATTTTGTAAGTGTAACTCCTATATATAGTTTTCGTTAAAACACAATATGTTGTGGTTATAGTTTATAGATACCCCTACACATTGATTTTTGTAGAGTGGTGAAAATACAGACTTAGTGATTAAGGAACGGGTCATTACTCATTGCAATAATGTGGATTCCTAATCCTTAAACATAATTATGGTGCCTTTAGGAATTTTTTTTGAATCAATGTCGTCTCCCGAAGTAATCTTCCCATCAGGCAGCCTGTAAAATGTGGTAGGATGGTTCCATCGTGTTCCGGTAATGCTAAAGGCTGACCGGTTTGCACTGACTTTTCCGCCATACACATAGCCCACTAACAGTTTTGTACCAGCAGAAAGCGCATCTAATTGCTGTTCACTAAGCTGGTCTCCTTCTCGTATCTTCCCATCAGAAAAGAAATAAATGGCTGTTGCCCTGTTATATAGTTCTCCTGCAATTTCTTGTGCTGTGCTTCCATCTTTGCCTATTTCATGGAAGCCTTCAAATTCTTCAGGGGATTGGTATTCTCCTCTACTTACCCTTGTTCCGGACGGTATTAATCTCCAATCCTTTATTTCATTTCCGCGTAGCATCCGTCCATCTGGAAGTGTATAGACAGTGCTTTGTTTGTCATACTGCTCTTGTGCGATGTCCCAGGGAGTTCTTCCTGTAGTAAGGATATTAGATTCTGGTCTGGTGTATGTCTTTATGGCTTCTTCCCGTTCAACCGGTGTCTTGCCGAAGAGCACTTTTGCCAGATAAGCATCTGCCGTTACAAGGCGTCCTGTTTTGGTGTCAGGATCATAGGATGGACAGTTATGCAGGCCAATCCTTGCTCTTATATCAGGATCCGCAAATAGCATCCCGCATCGCTTTCTTCCTCTGTGCTTTCGTGAATGCCATTTATTGGGGTTGCCGTAGGCAACCATGGAATGGGTAAGGATGTGGTCATCTTTGATGTTGTATCTATTTTTGAGTGTGTCAAGTAGATATTTAAGGGATGTAGACTGGGACCCTGTAATATTCCCAGTGTAAGTACCCACAACTTCAATGCCTATGGACCGGTTGTCAATATTTGTGCGGCCGTTCCACATGCTTCTCCCTGCATGGTTGGCATATTTATGCGGCTCGATAATCCTATAGATGGATCCATCCTTGTCTACCATATAGTGCGCAAACCCACCTGCCCGAAGCCGATTTAGAGAACCGTCTGCTGGCCCTTCTGTGGTATGGAGAATGATGTAATCAGTATGGCTGCGGATGGGTCTTCTGTTGTTCTTGGGGCTGTAGGAGTCTATGAAGTGTGGTGTGTTTTGAGCACGGGATGGACGGTTACTGCGCTTCTTTTTTGCCTCTGCCTCTTCGGGAAGCAGTGCTGAACCTACCAGTGCAGCAGCGGTCCCCAGAACGAAAGATCTTCTACTTGTCGTTCCTGGTTGTTCAAGAGCATCTGCTGTTCTTTCCAAAAGCCGTATGATATCTTCAAGCCACATTCTTTTCTGGAAGAAAAGAGCCCTTTTTAAATGTTTCTATTTTAATTACTCATTAGTACTAAACTTAATTCTTAACAGACTTCATGGGCCTCGACAAAATCCAGAAGCTGTATTGTCTCGTTGTCGTACTGCTTTGCCAGAAGGCGAGGGATGACCTGTTCAATGGAGGATAGCAGTTGTTCATAATTACTATAAAATTGGGGATATTTCTCGTACTGCTTTTGCACATTTTTTTTCCAGGAATCATGATATTTCTGGACCATTGTTGCCTGGGTATTTGCAAGCTCAAAATCACCATGTTTAATATACAGTTTTATATGCACCAGTTCATGAGGGATGCAGATGTCTTTATTTCCTGTGGTAATATAATCTTTAAGGAAGGAAAGTGCGTGTCCAACATGCTTGCTTTCATTATGCTCTGCAAGCCATATTGTTTCTTGGACAAGACCATGGGCGTAGGGGTCTTCTTCTGTGAGTTCTGATAACTGGCCAAAGTCGCGGGAAGATGCTGTATCGTAGATGATGGTAGTGTACGGCAACGACGAGAGCCGCTCTATTTCCTGCAGGATTTCCTGGTTTCCAACTGTAGATGTATCGCTGAAGAAAAGGACAACAGCAATGCCTAAAAGCAAGACGCAGAAGCCTATGATAATACCAAGGCTGGTCTTCTTTACTTTACCACGGAAAATAGTGAGGGTGAGCATTATACCTATTATTGCTACAGCTGTAAGGAGCAGGGCAAACAAATGCTCAACGACCATAAAACTTTGAAGTTCTTCTGATTCACCCATGCTATGACCATAAACGCTGTTTATACTCAGCAGAAGTGCTGTCAGCAGCAATAAAATCCGTTGTTGTTTCATCGTTTTTACCTTGTTTTATTGTTTAAGATTTACAACTAAAGTAAAGGTAAAGTTATATAAATGTTATGGATTTGAGAGGGTTAAATTTTTATAGCCCGACGGATTTTTCTCCGGACAAGAGTGTTTATAGAAGCACATCTGCGGGCAAAGCAAGCGAAGCTTGCAGGCCCGCAACTGCATCATCAGAAGTATAGTGGGACTTTGCGTACGCAAATGTCCCACCAGCACGCACTATCAAATGCTGCTGCATTTGCGGGGATGCCGGAGCGGCCAAACGGGACAGACTCAAGATCTGTTGGCTTAGTGCCTACGCGGGTTCGAATCCCTCTCCCCGCACTTTTTTTGATCTGACAGCAATCTTTTTATAGCAACCCCATTCCCTCCATCCCATGATACGACAACCTATCTGTGTTGTCATGGGGCACGTGGACCATGGGAAGACGCACCTCCTTGACTGCATCCGGAAAACAGCAATGGTGGCAAAGGAAGCAGGCGGCATCACCCAGACGATTGGTGCCAGCGTCATCCCTGCAGAGACTCTTCAGAAAATTTGCGGACCACTTCTGACGGCAGCAAAATTTACCATGAAAATTCCAGGGCTCTTATTTATTGACACGCCTGGCCACGCTGCGTTCACAAGCCTTCGAAAACGCGGAGGAAACCTTGCTGATATCGCTATCCTTGTTGTGGACATCAATGAAGGCATCAAGCCCCAGACCGTTGAAGCCATTGAGATCCTGCGCCAGTCAAAGACACCATTTGTCGTCGCAGCAAATAAAATAGATTTAGTTAGAGGATGGAAAAAACAGGATGATTTTATTCTTCAGAATATCAGCAAGCAGGCACCGGACGTCATCAGTGCGCTTGAAACCAAACACTACGAGCTTGTGGGTAAACTGAGTGAAATGCATTTCAATGCCGAGCGCTTTGATCGTGTTGAAGATTATACCAAACAGATTGCCATGATTCCTGTCTGCGCAAAATCTGGAGAAGGGATTCCTGAGCTTCTGATGGTCATTATGGGGCTTGCCCAGCGCTATCTTGAATCAGTGCTTGGCGTGCATATTGAAGGTGCTGCCAAAGGAAGCATCCTTGAGGTCAAGGATATCAAAGGGCAGGGAAAATGTATGGATGTCATCCTCTATGATGGGACGCTCAAGCAGGGCGATATGATTGTGATAGGAAGTATCGAGGGATATCCTCACGTCACCAAGGTGCGTGGCCTTTTCGAACCGGATGAACTAGGCGAAATGCGAGATGCAAAAACCAAATTCCAATCAGTCAAGCAGGTGAGTGCTGCCTGCGGTGTGCGTATTGTTGCTCCTGAAATTGATAATGTCATTGCGGGTATGCCTCTCTTTTCAGCAACCCAAGACCTGCTTGAGCAGGTAAAGTCTGAAGTCACCACAGAGGTCGAAGAAGTTGCTTTTGAGACAGACAAAGAGGGTATTGTGGTCAAGGCAGATACTCTTGGCACGCTTGACGCCTTAGTGAAGATGCTTAGGGACAAGGGAATCAAAATCAATAAGGCTGCATTAGGTAACATCAGCAAAAAAGATATTCATGAGGCAGAATGCAGCAGAGAAAAGAACCCGCTTGATTGTGTCATTTTAGGATTTCAGGTGAAACTGGAAGCAGAGCCAACCAATCTTAAGGTCATTATAGGGGATGTTATTTTCCATCTTGTCGAGCAGTTTGAGGCGTGGCAGGCGCAAGAGCGCGTTAAACTGCAGGCAAAGGAACTGGAGAAAGTAACACGGCCCTGCAAATTCCAGATTCTTGCAGGACACACATTTCGGCAGAGCAATCCGGCGGTTGTGGGCGTTGAGGTCATGCAAGGCACGCTGAAGACCGGAATGGCAGTCATGAAACAGGAAGGGCGGATTATTACCTCAGTCAAAAGCATCCAGAGCGAAAAAGAGAACCTGACCACGGTCGAGCGGGGCAAACAGGTTGCAGTCTCTTTTGAGGGTGTCATGGTAGGCAGGCAGATTAACGAGCAGGACATCCTTTATGCAGCCATAAACGAGGAAGAATACCAGCGCTTGAAGGAGCTAAAAAAATATCTCAGCCCTGCTGAGTGCGAAGTCTTAAAAGAGGTTGCAGAGATCATGCGGAAAACAAACCCGGTGTGGGGCGTCTAGATGGCACACAACTGGAAGCTTAAGGAAGCATTTCTTAAAGTAAAACGGGACATGCAGCGCAAGGAAATGGATATTCTCAAACTGAAAGTCAAGCAGAAGGCACTTGAGGTGCGGTTTGATACCTTGGCGAAGCGCGGGCCTGTTGTGCAGGTCAGAAACGATGAGAGCGAGCAGGTGATTGCAGAGCTTCGACGCGAGATTGCTTCCCTCAAACAGGATGTCAAACGGCTCAAAAGAAGATGATGCATCTTGTAATTCCTCCGGAATATGCCGTTGTGCAGAAACAGCTTGAGCGCTATTCCTGCAACGAGGCAGGAATAAGGAAACAGATTGTTGTTGTTCCAAAATTGCAGTTGGGTGGTGTGCGGACAGTTGTTCTTGGGAATTTCAGTTTTCCTGTTCCTGGTGCGCAGCAGGGTGTTATTGTTTTTGATGCATGTGCGGGCGATGCATTTAAGCACCTCATAGATGCAGGCGTTTCAAGAGAGCGGCTGATGCTTGCCGGCGTAAGGTCCTGGCAGGACAAACAATTCTTTGATCAGGCACGGATACGGTATTTTACCATGCAGCAGATTTTCTCTATGGGTTGTCAGGATGTTTGTGACACCATCATGGAGAATGCACGGGGCTGGAAGGACGTGCAGGTACGCATCCATATGGGTGTGACAGATCCGGCGTTTTCCCCAGCAAATCTGGGCGGGGAGCCCGGAGGGCTGACTGGTCGTGAGCTTCTCTATTTTATGCAACGCCTGGCATTTCTGCAGCATCTTTCTCTTGTTTTTATTTATGGCACGGATCTGGCAAGAGATGTCAACAGCATAACCGCCCAACTTATTGCCAAGATGATTCTGGAGCTGCAGCCCAGAAATTTGACCCAAAGCTTTAAATAGGGCTTGTTTGCCTCTGGGTACATTAGGGGGTATACTCATGGGACGAATAAAAACCGTATTGACCAAGCGTGTGACAAATGAACTGATGGAGAAGCACAGTCAGGATTTCAAGAAAGATTTCAACGAGAACAAAAAGCAGGTAAGCAAATTTGCGTCTTTCCCTTCCAAGAAGCTGCGCAATATCATTGCAGGGTACGTCACCCGAAAGAAACAGAAAGAATCAGATTAGACTGTGTTACGCATTCTCTGGAGATAATCTCCAGCAGCTGATGGAGTAAGCACCAGCGTCTTCAGATCAAGAATGCCTATGGGTCTTGTAAGATCAAATTTCCCCGCCACATAATGTGTTCTCGCACCGGTTGCTCTTCCAGTAGTAAAAGCAGCAGCATCTATATGTAATCCTTTTACTCCTCGCATTAGAGGTTCTTCGGTATGGAATTCATTGGCATTGTATTAACTAAGATACTTTAATATAGTAGTTCTTCTTTTCTCTTGGTTGACAGAGGTGTATCAACCATGGCGAGACCAAAAGGAAAAATAAAAGTTGTTTGTCAGAACAAGTCCTGTGAACTTTTTCGGAAA
>JACRKK010000071.1 GCA_016219795.1 Candidatus Woesearchaeota archaeon
CGCACCGTCCACCATCACCGTCAAAGAAAACGACACCATCCTCCTCAACTACACCATCAATGACGCTGACGGCGACACCATCACCACGCAAATCAGCGGCTACATGCATTCCGCCGAGAAACAAACCGGCTTTGATGATGCGGGCATGTACACCGTTACCATCAGCGCAGCTGATGGACTCCTGACAACAGAAAAAAACATCCAGATAGTTATTGAAAACACCAACCGTCAACCACAGATAAGCGAGCTGCCTAACATCACCGCAAATGTAGGAGACATCATCCCGCTCCAGCCGCAAGCAACAGACCCAGACAACCAAAACACCCCAACCAATGACGACAACAATCTGACGTTTTACTACAGCAGCCTCTTTGATGAGAACGGAACCTACACCACCACAGCCTACGACATAGGTGCAAACGAAATCACCTACGGCGTCAGCGATGGAGAATTATTTGATGAAAACACCCTTATGTTATTTGTATTTGGGCAGCCGGCTGAGATCTCTGGAACAGTGACGCTGTATGGTCTGCCTGCAGAAGATGGTATCTTGGTAAACGCAACCATTGACAACACAACGTATGCTACAGCCACAACCGATGGTGGCAGATACACCCTAACAATTCCCGCAGATGACCCCACAACTGCTCAGAAAGATGGAGCGCGGGAAAATAACCTTATTGTGTTCTATGTAGAAAACATTGTTGCACCAGAAACCGTCATTTGGCATACCAATACCCTGCTCCAACAAGACCTTACCATAGGACAACCATATGCATTACCTATTATTTCTGAGCAGAGTGTCTCACCAAATGTATCAGGGATAGGGCTGCCCGTAACGATAGCTGCAACAGTCACGGATGAGGATGGAGATGTAATAGCAGTCACAGCTACGTTAACGAAACTGGATGGAACAACAGCAACCTACTCCCTAGAGAACTCTGCAGGCGATCAGTGGAATGCACAGCTCATACAATATCAGCCAGGACGCTATAATTATACTCTTCTTGCAAAAGATAGTCATAACCTAAACAGCACAGCATCCGGAAGTTTGGAGCTGCAGGTGAACCTCACCATCTCTGTTGCAACAGATAAAACATCCTATGTGGGGGATGAATATATAAAGTTGTCAGAAGGAGTTAGCCAAAACCAAGCGCAAAGTACCACAATCACAGAAACAACTATCGCGTTTGAGGGAGGAAATAGTGAGGAAAATCTTACCTTTACTCCTGCACAAAACAACATCATGCGCTATATTACGCTTCCCTTAAATGCAAATATAAGCACAGCATCACTTACCCTACGCGGTTTCCCACAGCCAGACTATCCGCAACCGTCACTGAAACTAGGCCTTCCGGATGGGATATATGACTGGCAGTTAACTCCTCTATTAGAAGATGATGTCGAAGAATTATACAGGTGTATTAATTCCTGTGACTGTTCTGCTGCAGTTGATGAAAACTGGGATTCAAGTATCACTGGTTGCGCTGGATTTCCTGCAGTCAGTGCTGGGGTGTATGAAAACAATACGATTCCTCAGAACACGCAATCCGCAGAATTTGTTGTAAAATATGCCTGTATGAATGTAGACGCAAATGATGCATTCTTCTATTGGGATTATTCTCTGAATCAATGGATAGCGCTATCAATGCCACCTTGTGATATCAATCCCACCATTGCAACAATACCCCTGCCAGATAGTGCGCTTAGGGATTCAACGTTGCAGATGAAATTACTTGCCCAGGCATCAAATCTAGAGTATACTCGATGGCTGTATGAGGGAAAGATTCTCTGGAATGTCAGTACGATGCTCACTGAATCACCGGTAACGGCAGATTTCCGAGTACCCCTCCAGAATATTGTAGATGCCAATTGCACCTGCGACGGCTGCTCTGTGCAAGAAAACAGATGCCGTATTCCAATGACCTTCCATTCAGAAACAGAAGGGATTGCTGAATATTCGCAAGTAACCATTACCTATAACCACGAAGTGCCCCCTGTTAACTCTCAGGAACTTATGGACAATGTGATTCTGCTCCATCATCTAGATATTAACGCAGCGGTCGTCCCTGATGACGCACCGCTGCATCAATGGAATGGGACAGTCACTAGGGCACTGTTCACACCTAGTTGCAAGATTGGTGGGTGCTATGATTTCACGCAGAATACAGCAAGTGATACTGTAGCGCCGGTTGCATATATCAGAGCAGGTAACCAAAGTTTCTGGGATCCAGGATATGGAGATTTCATGGTCGCAGCATGGGTAAAGCTTGAGGGAGAGAATGCCCAGCAGATAATTTTTGGTGAGGGGACCGGAGACACCCCTGACTGGATATTCCTCACAGATAACAATAACGGTGTTCGGTTATTTGTAAGAGTTGATCAGGGAGCTAAACAATATCAAAATGCAGTGGGGAGCACGCCCCTCAATGACGGTAACTGGCACTTCCTGGTAGGCGGAAGAGAAGGGAATCGCTCTTTTGTTTATGCAGACAATATCCTTGAAGATGTCGATGAGAGGGGAGCATCCCCTCTTTATCTTGCCAATGATGATCCAGCCTATATCGGTGCAAACAACAATCTTCATGAGAAAGGCTTTGACGGATATATTGATGAGCTGGTTGTCTTCAACACCACCTTCTTGGGAAGAACTGCTGAGGTTGTCGATTACCTGTGGAACAACGGTACCGGACGAAGCATTGGCAAAACGCCCATGAACGCATCATCATTCATTGTCAATAATGGCCCCTATGCTGCATCTTTTTACCGCACGCTGAAAGTGCAGTACTGGGATGGTACAGCATGGGACGATGAAGCAGTTATCTATCAGGATACATCCCCTCTACAGCTTGCTCCAGGAGAACAAGAGGAACTTGCACCTTTGTGGAACCAAAACTCCTGGCTCACCTCCTTATCCGGCAGAAGCTCGGGAGAGTATAGGGCATACATTGCGGTGACGGATGAGAATGGAAAAGAAATCAGCAATGATCATGTGCCTCTTACGTCTTCTACACTGTTTTCTGTGGACCTTACTGCTCTAGGCTGCGATGGAGATGGAGATACCTACAACAGGTATGAAGAGGGCATATGCGCAGGTCTTGATTGTAACGATAATAATGAAGAGATAAATCCCGGAACTGGATTCTGCGTGGAACGTACAATCACCAGACAACTCATCCCTGGATGGAATGCTGTATCCCTGGAACTTGCCGACGGTATGCGCCCAAGTGAATTATTGGCATTGTATTAACTAAGATACTTTAATATAGTAGTTCTTCTTTTCTCTTGGTTGACAGAGGTGTATCAACCATGGCGAGACCAAAAGGAAAAATAAAAGTTGTTTGTCAGAACAAGTCCTGTGAACTTTTTCGGAAA
>JACRKK010000006.1 GCA_016219795.1 Candidatus Woesearchaeota archaeon
AATTACATCCATCACCATTTAGTAGATCACCGTCATCACATTTTTCAGTCTCTGCATAAAACCCATTTCCACATCCCGAAGGAATAGAGCAACCATCATTTAACTGGCTGTTGCAGTTGCTGTCCAGTGCATCTCCACATACTTCGGTTGCGCCGGGATGGATATTTGCGTCGTTGTCGTTGCAGTCTACTGGTCCAAAGCCACCTGTCCTGTTGTAGCCGTCATGGTCAATGTCGTTGGTTGTTGGTGCCAGAGGGCAGCTGTAGGTGCAGTTCCTGCCTGCAACTTCAGACCAATTCAAAGAAGAATCACAAGTGTTGTTGCTACCACTAGTACCGCTGTGGGGAACATCGGCTCTGAAGTCTAAGGAATTATAGCACATATAATTATTACGGAAAGCACTGTCATTCAAGAAAAGGTAATTCCCACCTCCAATGTCCCCAAGCCCTAAACGAATACCCTCTCCATTCTCTGAGATATTATTGAAGCTAGCATTCAGGTTGAATCCTGCAAAACTAGTTCCAGATACCCTGTTATGGTGGACTTGATTCAATGCAAACGTTGAATTTACAGAGGCAAAATAAACGCCTCTCTCATTATTATAAAAGTGATTAAGAGTGATGCTGCTTTCTATAACCTGCCCTATAAATGATATATTGTTGTTGTAACCTGTGTTTCTCAAAACGGTATTCTTTATCCCCATAACACCAAAGCCTAGTATGTTATCGTGGAAAATATTAGAGGATATAGTATTATTTTCCCCCAGAATATAAGCACCATCCTTATTATTAAAGAATCTTCCAGAGAGGAGAAATGAAGAGTCTACATTGTCAAAAACAACCCCAGTATCAAAATTAGTAACTGTGCAGTTCTGGATAGTGATATTTCGTCTGAATTCTGCAGAGATACCATCCCCTCCATTATTTCCCCTAATCAAATGGTTTTTACAATCCAAAACAACATTGTCTGCATCGATGATAAGACCGGAGTAATCGCAAACCAGATCACTACTGAGGTTCATGCTCTGGGTGATGGGGGGGATGCAGGGCGGTGGTGGTGGTACGCCCTGACTGCAGTTGTAGGTGCAATTAGCTGTGCCATTCTCATACCAGCTCATTGTTGAATCACAGGCGTTATCTCTCCCACGGTTACCAGAGGTACTGTTACTGATATCTACCACCTGATTATAGCATACTTCATTGCGGGTGAGGTTATTGTTGCCTGCACCAAGTTCCATAACCACACCAACATCGTATGCATAGCCTATCCTGTTATCTATCAGACTGTTTCCTGAGGAAATTCCTGCCATAACCAGATTACTTCTGGAATTTTCAAGGTAGTTATTAGTTAGGGTATTATTAGAGGATGCTTGCAGAGAAATACCCACAAGAAAATTATAAATATAGCAACGCTTTATAGTAACATTTTTCCTGCCATTAAGTGAGATACCGTAACCTACAGAATCTAATGGGTTACCACGTATCGCATTTGTTGCGCAGTTCAGTACAATATTATCCGCACCCATGATGAGTCCATCACCAGTGCAGTCCATGTTCTGTGTTAGGGTAGTGCTTTGGTTGATAGTAACACCGCAAAGGGGAGACGGGAGTGTTCCCATGGTGCCATTGCAGTACCGGGAACAGCCAATATAGCCGTCATCACGCCAACCATTTGTGAAATCACAAGTATTCCCTGTGCCACTTGAATGTTGAGTAGAAGATGGGTCTGAAGAACCAATAATATCATACCCGTTTGTGCAAACAACATTTGAGGTAAGGGAGGCATTTGATCCCGGCATCATATTCACACCTAAAAATGAATTATTGGTAATGGTGTCTGAGATAAGATTTACATTGGAATCTCTTAGGGGAATGCCTACCTGAAATGAAGAAATGCTGCAATTCTTAATGGTAACATTGTTCCGTGAGGTTATGGTTATCCCTGTCCCTGTTCCATTGCCTCTCAGCGAATGGCCATTACAATCTAAAATAATGTTGTCTGCGGTAGTGATACCTAGTCCGTTACCGGCACATATCAAATCCTGGCTAAGGATTGTGTTCTGGTAGATGGTAGAGTCGCATTGGATGGTTTGGACTGTGGTGCAATCCGGATCTGTGGCATCATTGAGACCGTCGCAGTCATTATCAATGAAATCCGTGCATACTTCTGTTGCGCCGGGATGGATATTTGCGTCGTTGTCGTTGCAGTCTACTGGTCCAAAGCCACCTGTCCTGTTGTAGCCGTCATGGTCGTTGTCCATTACAGGCGGCGGTGGCGGCGTGCACGGCGTGTCGCATCCATTTGAGGTCTGCGGGCCTCCAATTCCTCCTGGGGCGGTATATTCCATGGTTATATATTGATCACATTTGTTGCCACGGGAACGGATATCGCTTCCGGCAAGGTCAAATCCGGAGAAGGTATTATCAGCAACAGAGAGATTACACAAATCGTTGTTGTATGCGTCAAAGCGTGTACTTTTGTCTTGTCCAGGACCAACGATGCCAAAGAGGGCATTGGATATGTTATTATCCTGTATAGATGATTGGTAGTCCAACAGACCAGAACCCTCACTGGTTAGGTGTATGGCAGTACCTACATTATGGATGGTGTTGTTAATGATGTTTCCTACCGGACGGTATACCGACGATCCAGCAACAATTGCTGTGGCATAACCCGTAATCTCACAATTCTTTACTGTATCTTGGGATTTGCTGAGATTGATACCCACTCCTCTCAGAGCTTGACCGGACAATACTTTCTTATTTGCACAGTCTAATGTGATATCATCCTGGGCAAGGCGTATTCCTTTACGGCAGATGATGCTCACTGCAGGAGCCGGTAGGGTTGCGTCTCTTTTGAGTATGGTGGTTGCGTTGCCGCAATGAATCTCTCCTGCACTGGTGCAAGTCGATTGGCTTTGTTCGTCTCCCCAGCATGCCCAGCCAGGATTGACAGCACAGGTTGCGTCGCAGCCGTCAATGAGCGTGGCGGTGTTGCCGTCATCACATTCTTCGCCTGTTTCAAGTGCTCCATTGCCGCATGTCCCTGTAGTTGTAATCTCCTGTGGGGATGGAATGGGAAGGGAGTCTGGTGGTTGGATAGGTGGCTGGTAAATGCCAGGTGGGACAGCAGGCCGGGGTGCTACCACAACAGATACTGCCTGTTGGTTGTTAGTTTCGTCTGATTCTTGAATAACGGTGTCACTGTCCACAAACACGCCAAAGGTATAGCTTCCTGCAGGGAGCCAGGTGATGTCATCCAATCTGTACCTTATGGAGGTACCTGCAGTAATTCCTTGGATTTCATATTTGTTGCTAAGAAGAAGAGTATTGGTTGTTGCATTTATGAGATACTCCGTGACATTAAATGCGCTTGCATCTCCTGCACCATTATTTTTCAGATCAAACACAATGGAAAATGGCTGGCCTTCGGTGATTGCGTCCATACTGGTGGTGAGGATGGAGTCTACAATCAGATCTGCTTGAGTTGTGGGAGGAGGTAGTGTGGGGCATCTGCAGTCAGAACCGCAGGTGCCAAAGGATAGGAAGAGCCCCTGCTGGAACATGGGGCTGTATGTTTGGGACAAGAATGTTACGGCATCGACGCGTGCTTGGCCAAAAACGCTACTGAGAGGAACACGCACCCAGTTGGGCGATGGGTTTGGATCAATGATGGGAGGTGGAGAAAATGCAAGTCCTCCTGGCCCACTGCCCACTCCTCCTGGATTGAAGTAGCCAGATGCCACTCTGTGGACAAATGGGTCAATGGGAGAGGAGGGCTGGGAAGGGTCGCCTGGCAGATACCATAAATTTGCTCCATTAGGATCAGCATCCACAAAAAACCAGTCGAGGGTTCCATCACCATTCATATCAAAATATCCTGTATCATCTGCATGGGTAAGGATATTACCATTTGCGTCGTGGATGTCCCATGAAGAAAGGTCAGCAACAAAAATCCATTGGTTGTAGTATCCAACATAGAGCTTTTGTGGCCCGCTATAAGTCTGGCCAAGCAGGATTATAATTTTACTCTGGCTGTCTTGTGTAAATCCATCGATAGAGCGCAAGTCCTGAAGTTTAGTTTGTACTCCTGAATCTATCGGAAGTAATTCAGACACAAATTCAGCTAACGTGCGAGTGCTCCACTGGCCGTTGTTTAAATAATGAACAGTCGTTCCGTTAGACACAAAAAACTGTGTACTTGTTGGTACTCCTCCAATGTCACTGTATCTTGTCAGTTCGCCCACTGCATCAATGAAGCGGAACGTAACAGATGAATCAGGAAGGGTGCCTGAGGATGCGCCGTTGCCGCTTAGATACACCGCACTGGCAGCAGCATTAGGACATGAGCCAGCTCCACCATCACACGCTTCTCCTGCATCCAAAGCATCATTGCGGGGGCTGCAGGCTGACGGAAGAGCACCAGCTTTTCCCGCAAACAGGTGGTCAAAACGGATGCTGTAGAGAAGAAAGGCAATCAGGATGAACATGCCGCAGGCAAATGTAATATAAGTATAATGGACATACTTGCTTCTGGGGTGAGCGACTGTTCCACTATATTTACTTTTCTTAATTGAAACCATCCCTTTTTTCAACAGGTTTCTCTTCAGTCCTCCCTATATATAAATATTACCATTCAGACTTTGAGGTTTAAAAGAGAAAATGTTCTTCAGGGCTTACAGCAAATCCTGAAGAACCCTTCAGGATGCTAAATAATTACCAAAATATTTATATGTTAGAGCGTAGGTCAATCGACTATGCCATTCAAAAAAACCAAAGAGAAGGCACTCAGAAAAGCAAAAGACGAAGAGGAAAAGCACATTGTTTCCTATGAGGAATTAGAGCTGCAGGAAGAAAAGTTTCGTAAGGAAAAAAAGAATTTAGATACGCTTCTGGATTAGGAAAATAATGCTCCCAAACCTATTTCTTTTTGTTCCAGATCTGCTATTTTATCCCTGAACTGCATGTTTTTGTGTTGTTTGAGTAGGTTGTAGAGCGCATCTTTTTTGGTTGCAAGGACATGAGTATAGGTAAAATGTCTTTTTCTTTCTTCTCCTCTGAGGAGATAGACCTGCCCTTCATTATAGATGGCTGCACTTTTGAGGATGCCTTCTACCATTATTGCTGTTTCCCTGCTTTCGTTCTGGAGGAGCGCAAAGCGTTCCTGAGCATGCGCAAAGGAGGGTTTGCAGGAGAGGGAGCAGGGGCAGTGGCTCAAGAGCGAGAAATCAAAATACCGTCCAAAGATGTTCATCTTCCAGGGAAAGATGTTGCCTTGGGAGTTATGCAGGCAGGGGAGCACGAAATCGTTGTGTTTTGCTGATTCTTCTGAAGCATTTTTTCCAAAAAATGCAACGCAACAAGGTGGATAACCAAGCAGCGTTCCCAGCAAGGTGTGATTGTTTTGGCTTTCTGCCTTTTTTGCTTTCTCTGCCTCGTGTCTCACTAGGCTGATGTAGCAGACGGTGTAGCCGTCTTCGTTTTTTGGGAGTAAGGATGCTTTGGTAGAGTAGTTTCCTGTAAATGAAAGGGCCAGTTTGAAGTCTGCGGTAAGGAATGCAAGGCCCAGGGATGTGCACTGGGTCTTGAGAGAGGATGCGGCATTTCCCTGCAGGCAAAACCGTGCGACGGGCTTGTGTCCCTTTAGGACAGCAAGCAGTTCTCCTGCTTTGATTGTGCTTCCCAGTGTTTGTGCTGTTTTTGTGAACATCTGAGGCAATAAAGGGGAAGGATATTAAAAGATAGCGAATGCTGCGGCGTATACTGCAATATTAAGCAAGGTCAGGGGAATTCCCACTTTTGCAAATTCCCAGAACGAAATGCTCTCCTCTGCTTTTTTCTCTGCGTTCTGGATGATGATAACATTGCTTGCTGCGCCCAAAATAAGGAGGTTGCCGGCAATGGTGCTTCCTGCAGCCAGTGCAACCATCTCTTTTATCCCCGCTCCAGCATGCGACAGTAAAGGAAGGTAGAGTGCCACCAGAGGTACATTGGAAATGAATTGGCTGACAGCAACACTTAGGAATATGATGGCAGGTATAGAACTAATGTTTATGTGCAACATGCTGATACCTGTCTGGAAAAAGCCAGTATCCCACACACTCTGCATCAGCACAAACATGGCAGCAAAGAAGACAAGGGTGTGCCAGTCCACCTTTTTCATAAGAAGCAGCCTTTTTCTGCAGAAGAGCAAAAGGGGTAGAACGGCAATAGCAGCAATGGCTGTCAGCCGCAGGTCATAGGGCAGCTGAAGAAACACCCCACCTATCTTTATAGCAATGAGTATTATAAGAATCAGGAGGGATGTCTTTGCTAATAGTGCCATCGCTGGATCTTTCAGGGGCTCTTTAGTGTGATGGATTTCTGCTCTGATGAATTGCTTTTTGTAGAACAGCCTGAGCATGAGAAAAGCGATCAAGAGATTGAGCAGGGTTGGAATGAGCAGATATTTTGCAAAGGCGACAAATGGGTTTGGGATGTTGCCCTGTAATGCGATGAGAAGGTTCTGTGGGTTCCCTATAGGGCTCATCACGCTTCCGATGGTGACAGCAAAGGCAAGAGCAAGAAGCAGCATTTTTGCAGGAATTTTATGTTTTCTGGCAAAAAAGAGCATGACGGGCGTTCCGATGATGGCAAGGGTATCATTCATGAGGAATGCAGACGCAATCCCTGTTCCGAAAAGGATGGCCAGGAGCAATGTGTCAAGGCTTTTTGCATGCCGAAACAACTTGTAAGAGAGATGAGACAGATAGCCGCTTTCCTCAAGTGCTGCGCCCAGGAAGAACATGGAGAACAAAAAGACCATCACATCAAGATTCACTGCTTTGATTGCGTTTGCAGGAGAAATCTGGCCGGTGAACAGGACACCAAGCGCACCTCCCAGCATGATTTGCCAGATCCTCAGCTTAAAGCGGCCAATTTGCCTTATGGCGATGAGAAGGAAAACAATCAGAAGCACAATGATGGGAAAAATCATGTGCTTAATCATTACACCCATTCCATATAAATATTATCAAATCTCTCTTCAAGTTTTTTTTGTTTCAATCCAACGGCACGTCTTTGCCGGACTTCCCGTTTTCTGAGGCTGTGCTCTTAAATGTAGCACCCTCTTTCTTCAGGGTCTCTGCCAAATCTGTTTTCTCCCAGGTGAAGTCCGGATCATTCCTCCCAAAATGGCCAAATGCTGCAGTTTTTCTGTAGATGGGTCGCCGCAGATTGAGGTGTTTGATGATCTGCGCCGGCTTGAGCGGGAAGTGTTTCCTGACCAACTTTTCTATATCCTCCTCTGGTATTTTGTTGGTGTGGAAGCAGTTTACTAGGACACTGACGGGTTCTGCAATGCCGATGCAGTAGGCAATCTGTACCTCGCATTTGTCTGCGAGGCCTGCTGCGACGATGTTCTTGGCGACGTACCTTGCCATGTAGGCTGCGCTTCGGTCCACTTTGCTTGGGTCTTTGCCTGAAAAGCATCCGCCGCCGTGGCTTCCGTGGCCGCCGTAGGTGTCCACAATAATTTTTCTTCCCGTGAGTCCTGCGTCTGCAACCGGACCTCCAAGCACGAATTTTCCTGTGCCGTTGATGAAATAGCGGGTGTTGCTGTCAACAAGCTTTCCGCAGATGGGCAGTATAATTTTTTCTTTGACTTCTTCTCTTAGTTTTTCTAACGAGGCGTCTTCATCATGCTGGCATGCCATGACGACCGTATGGACTCTTACTGGTTTGCCGTCTTCGTATTCTACGCTAACCTGGGATTTTGCGTCTGGCCTTAAGTAGGGGATTGTCTTTGATTTGCGCACTTCCACATATCTCTGGATGAGCTTGTGTGCAAGGATGATGGGGGTTGGCATCAGTTCAGGTGTTTCGTTGGTAGCGTAGCCAAACATTAAACCCTGGTCGCCTGCGCCCTGTTCGTGCTCTTTTGTCTCGTCAACGCCCTGGGAGATGTCCGGGCTTTGCTCTGAGATTGCGATGAGGACACCGCAGGTGTTGCCGTCAAAGCAGTACGCTGGGTTGTCGTAACCAACATCCACAATGGTTTTTCTGACGATAGCAGGCACATCCACATAGGTCTTGGTGGTTAGTTCTCCTCCCACAACGACAAACCCGGTTTTAGCAAAAGACTCAATGGCAACTCGTGCATAAGGGTCATCTTTAATGACCGCATCTAAAATGGCATCGCTGATGTTGTCGCACATCTTGTCTGGGTGTGCTGGGCTTACGCTTTCTGATGTGAATACATATCGTCTTTTGGTCATGGGTTACCACCTTGTTTATTGAATGGAGAGGTGTCAAAAAGCCGGGGTTTTAAAGATTGTTGTCAGAATTATTCGGATTGGAATATGGTCCCTTCTTATATTTTATATACTTCTTTAAAGTAGTTATTTTAGAAAGATTTATATGCCCTTACCTCTTATGGTGGTAGAATGGGAAGAACAAAGGAGCAAGTAAGAGATTCTTTGATGGGAACACTGGATGCAGGCATCCAGGTCTATTTGAGTAATTTTCGGTCATTCTTTGATAAAAATCTTAAGGGTGTTGAAGGGTTCTTAGAGGGGAAAAAAGGCATAGTTGGATTGGCCATTGACATCATCCCCATTATTGCAAATCTTGGCAATAGTACTCTTAGGGAAGAAGCAGAAGGCATTCACACAACACTGGAAGATTTAGCACAAGAAAAAGGGTTTCTTCCTTTTGACAGTGATCTTTTAACTCCAGAAGAACACAATAGAATGGGCAGTACTGTTTGGAGAGAATATCAATCTCAACCGAATACCCCTATTGTTCTTCATCCAAAGTGGACACCTGAGTCTCAACATCTTGCAGGGGAAAGACCAGGTTCTGAACAAGTCAGTAGAGCAAGAATAGTGCTTGGCCACTCCGCGCTTAATCCGGATGGAACTGTTGTAAATTATGATCGCCCATCGACATGGGATGCGTATATGTTTTTGTCTCCTGAGAGGAAGGTGGAAGTCAAGAAATTGGAAAAATATCTTATACAGAAATTAGATGACATAACAATAAAGGCTTATACTCATAGAACAGACATCCTCACTGATTTTAAGGACGCATATCGGGGTTTTATTGAAGGACGGATTCCTTATAATGCCGTTAAAGAAAAAGAGAAGGCACTCAAGGAAATACCTCATGCAGGTTCAGTTGAAGCTATTGATTTTGGAGAGGAAATTACTACATCTCACAAGGTTTCATCTCGGATGGGGTACCGTGATCACTGGCTGACACCGCAGGAGATAGCAATGAGCGGCAGATGGTTTAAAGAGAAATATAGAGCTAATCCTTACGCACCTTTGGCGTTGCAGGACGGTACAGCAACATTGGAAGAAGTCAATGCATTCAGAGAAGCTGATCTGGTCTTAAGAGTTCCTGGCTCCCGGTTTTTTGGTGAGATGTATAAGGGAACTGAATTTCTTCTTACTCTTGAACCTGTTACAGCAAACGGCACTACTCAACGGGGGCCTGTGCTTCTTGAGACAATGCATGATCCCTTAAATAGAAAACCGACTGAAACAACGTTCGGCATTGTATTAACTAAGATACTTTAATATAGTAGTTCTTCTTTTCTCTTGGTTGACAGAGGTGTATCAACCATGGCGAGACCAAAAGGAAAAATAAAAGTTGTTTGTCAGAACAAGTCCTGTGAACTTTTCCGGA
>JACRKK010000007.1 GCA_016219795.1 Candidatus Woesearchaeota archaeon
TGCACTCAGACAAAGACTTGGAAGATTGGTGAGAAAAACATGTTCATTCTCCAAATCTCTTGAAAACCATAACAAAGTTATTGGGCTATTTCTTCAAGAAAGAAATATGGAGCGTTTATCAGTCAAATGATAACACTTCCGTAATTTTAGTAACTGTCGGGGTGTGGGGGTCTGTTGCTACCAATGCCGGCCTTGGCAACCTTCGGGTGAGAAGCGACTCTACCTGGAACAATACTGTAGAAAATGTGTTGTATGTGAATCAGAACCCCGATCCTGCAAAGCCAGGAGGGAATGTTGAACTGCGCTTTAAGGTAGAAAATCTAGGTTATCAGAAATACCAGGATGTTGTGTTTCAGATATTGCCGCAATATCCGTTTACGCTGTTGCCAGATGACGATGGATTAAGAAGACTAGGTGATATTGAAGCAAAGCAAGTAGGCGAGGATGCTTATATCATCACCTATAAGCTTGCTGTGGACAAAGAGGCAAGCGAAGGGACACATGCTATCCGGATACGATATAGTACAGACAACGGAAAAGTGTGGTATCGTGTGAATCCATTTAGTATAAATGTTCAGTCTTTTGACGCTATCCTCTCTGTTGTTTCAGTAGCCTCAATTCCCGAACAGATTGCTGCAGGAAACCTGGCACAGGTGACGATGCGTTTTAAGAACAATGCCGATACACAAATAGAAAACATCAAAATCAAACTGAATCTGGTGGACCGGGCAGTCACCACAACAGGTATTGCACAGGTGGAAAAACCGTTCACACCCATAGGAAGTTCCAATGAAAAAAGCATAGATGTTCTTGGTGCAGGAGAAGAAAAGGAAGTAGTATTTTCCCTTCAGGTAGACCCTGATGCAGAATCGAAGGTGTATAAAATCCCCGTGGATCTCAGCTATACGGATAGGCTAGGGAAAGCATACGGAAAAAATCTGACGCTGGGTCTTATTGTCTACGACAAACCAGAGATAACGGTTTCGCTCGATACTGCGACTGCACGCCAGACTAAAACCAAAGGCAATGTTGTTTTCCGGGTGTCCAATGTGGGGCCGGCAAATATAAAATTTGTCAGTGCTGTATTACAGGGGAGCGAGGATTATACTGTTTTATCTGCAGAGCAGCTCTATCTTGGCAATATAGATAGTGATGATTACGAGAGCGCTGAATACCAGATCTACATCAATGCAGACAAGACGGAAGTCCCCTTAAGATTTGTGCTGCGCTATAAGGACAGCTTCAACAATGAAATGGAGCAAACAGAAACTGTTGCACTCAGACTTTATTCAGGACAGGAAGCTGCGATGTTTGGCCTGTCGACAGGAAGTAATTTCACGACATGGTTGCCGGCAATCACCATTCTTTCTATCCTGATTGTCTTTTGGCTGTATATGCTGATAGACTGCATCAAGAATCCGCTGCCGAAATATAAGAAAGCACTGTGGGTCCTGCTGTTCTTTTTATCAAATATCGTAGGGGCAGTGTTGTATTATTTCCTTGCTAGAAGAAAGAATGTGAAATAGGCCGATGATTAAAGATTACCTCCTGTTGGCGTTTCGGAACCTCAGCAGAAGAAGGCTCCGCTCGTGGCTGACGATGATTGGGGTATTTATAGGCATCGCAGCCGTGGTTTCTCTCATCAGTTTAGGAGAGGGGTTAAGAAATGCGGTCATGTCCCAGTTCAGTGTTCTGGGACCAGACATGATTACTGTCCAGGCAGGAGGGGTGCAATTCGGTCCTCCGGGAACGGGTGTTACCAAACCTTTGGATAAAGATTTAGTGCCAAGACTAAATAATATACCAGGTGTCCATTTTGCCATTGGCCGCCTGCTCAAAAGTGGAAAAATTTCGTTTAATGATCGGACAGAGGCGGCCATTGCAGGGAGCCTGCCAGATGGTGAATACCGAAAAGAAATTGAACGCATTGCTAGCCTCAAGGCAGAGCAGGGCAGGCTGCTTGAAGACGGTGATCGCTTTAAGGTGGTTGTGGGGCATAATTATCAGAAAGAAGATACCTTTGGAAGGCCCACCAGGGTTGGTGACCGGATTGTTTTCAACGGCTATGAATTTGAGGTAGTGGGTGTGGCTGCAAAGGTCGGCAGCTTTTTTCTTGACGGTGCGCTGTTCATCAATGAAGATGTACTGCGCGAGGTTTTTGACACCAAAGATGAAGTCAGTGCCATTGCTGTTAAAGTTGAGTCGGGACAAAATATGCAGCTGGTAAAAGAGAATATCGAAAAAATTATGCGCAAGGAACGCAACGTCAAAGAAGGGGAAGAAGATTTTCGCGTAGAGCTTGCGGCGGAAACGCTCAAGACCCTAGACAGCACCCTGTTTGCTGTCCAGTTATTTGTCTATATCATTGCAGCCATTTCCTTGCTTGTGGGTGGGATAGGGATCACCAATACGATGTTCACCTCTGTTCTTGAGAGAACAAAAGAGATTGGTATTCTCAAGGCAATTGGTGCACGGAACGGCGATATCTTCACTCTTTTTTTCATTGAATCTGGCATGCTTGGGCTTGTGGGGGGGATTATCGGTGTCACCCTTGGAATGACGCTTGCAAAGGGCTTTGCTTTTGTAGGTGCACAACAGCTTAGTACGGATCTCATCCAGGCAAACATTAGCATCGTTCTTGTGTTTGGGTCGCTTGCGTTTTCGTTTATCATCGGATGTGTTGCAGGGCTGATTCCGGCACTCCGGGCGTCAAGACTCCCTCCGGTTGAATGTTTGAGGTATGCAAAATGAAAGCAGATTATGTCCTATATGCATTCCATAATCTGGTGATGCGTAAGATGCGCAGCACATTAACTATCCTCTCTATTGTTATTGGAATTGCCGCCATCTATGCGTTGGTCAGTTTCGGGCAGGGGCTTTCATCGTATGTGGATAATCTTTCATCAACGATTGGAAAAGATAAATTGCTCGTCCAGGCAAAAGGTATCGGAGCTCCGGGGACAGATGCTTCTTTTTTTATCTCCAAAAAGGAAATTGATTTCTTAGAGGGAGTCAATGGGATTGCAGAAATAACTGGTTTGTATATGAAAACAGTTGCTGTTGACCATGACCGCCAGCTCAAATATGTGTTTGCAAGCGGTGTGCCTGTGGATGACCATAAAAAACTGGTAGATGAAACGTTTTCGCTTACTCTAGACAAAGGGAGAGAACTTCGAAACGGTGATAAGATGAAGGCAGTGCTTGGCTATAACTACCAATTACCGGAAAAGATTTTTAAGAGACCACTGACGCTGCAAGATACTATCATGATTAATGGACAGACGGTCAGCATCATCGGATTTTATGAGAGCATCGGCAATCCGCAGGATGATAGCAATATTTATATGACGCCAGAGACGATGGAGTTCCTGTTTCCGGAAGCAAAAGATAAATTTCAGATAGGTATTGCAAGGGCTGATGCATCGGTAGACGCAAGTCAGCTTGCAGAGCGTGCTCAAGAAAAATTGCGAAAGTTCAAGGACCAGAAAAAAGGGGAAGAGGATTTCTATATCCAGACATTTGATCAGGCCATTGCAACATTCAACACCATCCTCACTGTAATCAATGGGGCACTGGTGCTTATTGCCCTCATTTCCCTTCTTATTGCTGCGGTAAATATCACCAACACCATGTATACAACAGTACTTGAACGAACAAAAGATATTGGTGTCATGAAAGCTATAGGGGCTAAGAACAGCGATATTATGCTGCTGTTTCTGACAGAAGCAGGAATGGTGGGATTTGTCGGCGGCGTATTGGGAGTGGTGCTTGGGTATCTGCTGGCAAGTGCCGGAGGTGCCATTGCCGCAGGTGCCGGCTATTCGCTCTTGAAACCTGCGTTTTCTCCTCTGATTACCATAGGGTGCATCTTTTTTTCTGTAGCCGTCGGGATATTTGCAGGATTCATGCCCTCTTACCAGGCATCAAAGCTCAAGCCAGTGGATGCGCTTCGGTATGAGTAAGATTTAAATAGTGTAAGATCTGTGTATTCAAAGAAAATCCGGCACCACCAGTCATAGACTGGTGGATTGCTCGCCCTACAGGCTCAGCCGGATTTTCAAGAATCCAAATATTCATGAAGATACGAGCGACCATAAACCATCAGTCCAAGACAGATGGAATATTTGGATTTAAAAAAAGGGGTGGACAGTATGGTGAAAAAGAGTAAAGCAAAGAGTGTCAGAAAACATGCTCCAGAACAGGGTTATGTGCCTGGCAAGAAATTCTCGTTTATGAAGACAGCAAAACCAGAGGTTTGGTTTATGGTTGTGGATGGAAGTTCTGCCGGAAGCATCTATGAACTTGCACAACGCCTTGAGCATATGGCAGACGATGTGTTTTATCACCATGTCAACGATTCCAGAAATGATTTTGGCAACTGGATCAAAGATGTCTTCAAGGAATCAGAACTTGCCGAGCGCGTCTTTAACGCGCGTTCACGGGATAAAGTGCAACTGGAGCTTGTAAAACATATGTTCAAGGAAACGATGGGATAAGATCATGCCTGGACTCAACTCAGAACAGTATTTCTACCTGCATGACGGTCGCACCCTAAAGGATCTGCAGGAACTAACAGCAGCACTTGAGACAATGGACGCTGATCTTTTCAGGTTTCATTGCAATGAAGAGCGTAACGATTTTGCAGCATGGGTACGGGGCGTTTTTCACGCCAGTGCCATAGCAGATGCCATGCAACATGCACAGAACAGAGAAGAGCTGTTTGCCGTTCTTAAAACTCCCGCTCCAAAAAAAGAACAGGTAATTGAACAAAAACATGCGCCCAGGAAAAAGACAACAGCAACAAAAGCAGCTAGAGTTGAGAGCAAAAAAGCGGTCGCTGAACCTACACTAAGAATAGAGGAGAAGATAACTGCTGCCCCACCCTCAGAGCTTCTCAGTCCGCTTGAGAAAACCGCATTGATGATTGCAAAAGATAATGATAGGATGCGCAGATTCCTGCTGCATGATACCTTCTACAGCTTTATTGCTGGGGTGATGGTGGGGGTTGTAGTTATGGTGCTTTTCTATCAGTTGTGATAAATAACCCTAAATAATACAACGACGTCCCGTCCTCCAACTCTTTTCCCGTGAACAACAGGCGTTCACGGCCGCCATCCATGACAAGACCAAAGGGCAGATACTCGGTGTTGTCTACGACAACCCCTTGCTGGTTGGTGATCTGTGATGCAAAACTGTTAAGGGTAAGTGCTTCAGCTAGCGAGGAAAAAACGAGTAGAAATGCAAACAGCAGTATGATTCCCCTGGATTGATGATTACTCATCTCAGAAAATCACCTTCTTCGATGTTTTTCAGGTCTTCTAGCAACTTGTCTAACTGCTTCTTTGCGTTCTCATTTTTAGTAATAATAAACAAAAAGATAGTTTTGCACTTATCAAGAAAATAGAGGCAAAAATCAAAGTTGGTATTTGAACTAAATTCCCGTATGTCTGTTCCATCGTATATATAATCAAAGTATTCATCTTTAAGTCCTAGTTTTGCAACTAAGTACATGATTTCTCCATGATCAAATAATTCTTCTTTCTTATTTAGATATATATTTATATTTACTACCACCATTTGATGGTCTTCATTTGTTTTTGAGTTTACAATGTCTAGTTTATATTTCTTCATTTAAATCACCTTTTTACTATTACCCTCATTATGGAAAATTGTATTCCAAAAGAAGAATGAAAAGTAAGGGAAGTGATCAAATATGCCTTTCCCACCGTTTTCTCCAGGGATCGGTTTAAGTTCTCCATCCTTTAATCCATATCTTTGCTGGTTCAAATGTGGTCTGTCCACCCTCTCCTGAAATTCTGTGGGATTGTTTATCTTCCCATAGTTTTTATGTCCCGGATCCCACCTGATCGCCTCCCACTCCCCGTTATCCAGCTGCCTTGCCATACCGCCCTTTGGCCATTTCTGAGTTACTTTATGGATGGGGCTGTCTGAGGGGAACTCTTCCAGATTCTTAAATCCTAAATCTTTGAGCACCCTGTTCATGATTCCTCCTCTAAAACCATCGGAGCCGGGGCGCACAATCATATCATTCTTTCCAAATAATTCTATGGGTGCTGTTGATGCAATGCCTTGCTCTCCCAACAACATGGAGCCTCCAAGACCAAGCCAAGATTGGGAGAGGACA
>JACRKK010000074.1 GCA_016219795.1 Candidatus Woesearchaeota archaeon
GATTCCACTATATTTGAACAATGGTTAGCTAATGGAATCGCAGGGTGTTAAGAACCACATGATTAATAGTGAATATAAATGGTGGTTCTTAACATATAATAGCGGAAGAAAATCCATTAATTATTTAGTTCCGCTATTATATTTCTCTTTTTTTATTTCTTGTAGTCCCATACAAATCCTGCATGGGCATCAGTAGCTCTCATGGCGTCGAGAGGTGGCATATTCCTGGCAAGCATGCGTATGCTGTCTATCAATGAGAGGGAGGTTATTCTACGGGAATCCACAAAGAGAGAGAGGATATAGGGTCCACCTTCTGTTTGTCTTGCGGTGTAGGGGAAGACAACTATCGGGGCGATGTCCCTTCCCATCTGCAGCGCAGCATTCCTTTCTGTTTCAATGTCTGCTGTTGATTTCCAGGATGCCGGAGCAATGAGGGTGCGTGGCGTTGCCTGCAGGATCTCAAGCACTCTTTCTTGTGTGAGTGCTGGTTCTGCATCAAGTCTGAGGGTGAGGGCATAGTACACCAGGCCAGGCATCTCATAAACCGCTCCCACGGAAAACCCTTTTTCAGGAAGGGCTTTTCTCATCTCACTGATGAGATAATCAGGGTATTGCTCTCGTCCCAGATAGGTTGCATGGATTTCTTTGGCGCGCGGCTTGATATGGAGGGGCTTGGAATATTGCATCATGACATCCAGATCCAGCCTTCTAATCGCTCCATTGAGGTGAGTGAGGACATTGGTGAGCGTGGTGATGATGCAGTCTCCCTGCCGAAAAACATGGGGAGGGTTGTGTTCCCCACCTTCTAGAAGAGGCAGGGAGATGAGTCTCCCATACGGAAATTCTCCTGATTGAACAATAACCGGATATGGTGCAATCCTATGTTTATCATCCCATTTCTTTGCTTCGCCAGGGGTTTTGGTGTCGACAAGGACATCTATCAATTCTTCTAATGATCTGTCCGGCTCTTTGATAAATATGTGCGGCGGAGCATAGTCTGCTTTCCATCCTCTGATGAGTGTATTTTTCTCCTCAGCATTCAGAACTATGGCAACGGCAACTTCCATATCCTGTTGTTTTGGGAGCGCATAGTACAGCCGTTCTCCAAGGGACCCCATGCCACGGATGCCTACCCTCATTTTTGGATTGTCCATTAAGGAGGATGGATGCAATCTGATTATAAGGCTGATGACTGTTTAGCAACATTTATATAGAACTTGGCAATATTGTGTCAAAATGACATCAATAACCCACCATGTCTGGGATGAGATCAACAAAGACGTTATCGTCAGAAGAGCACTTGCCAAGGATATTGTAAGCATGAAGGCGCTTGCCATTCATCTGCTGCGCACCAAGCGGGTTGATGCTTCTGTTGATGCACTCATCAGTGCCATCCGGCGCTACAAGGAAGAGCAGCCTCTGGAGGCAAAATATGAGCGTGCTCAGGAGGTGCTGCAAAAGGCAGAAAACATTCGGATTACCACTAATCTTGTGGTCATCACCCTCCAGAAAACCAAGCGTACCCCTCAATATCTCGAGGAGATATTCAAACTCATTAAATATGATGAAGGCGATGTCCTCTTCATCAGCCAGGGTGAGGATGCTATTAAACTAATCACCCACGAGAAGAGGACGAAAGATGTGCTGCGTATCGTTCCGTCCCCTGAAGTTCTATTTACTCAAAAAGATGTTGCAAAGATAAACTTAAAGCTGCCGGAGGAGGCCATCAAAACGCCGGGCATCATCTCGTTTCTTTCCACTGAACTGACGATTAACAATATCAATATTCTCCAGATCATGAGCGGGATTCCTGAAGTTGTTGTTTTTGTCAAGGATGATGATGTCGTGAAGTCCTATGAGATCATCTTTGGCCTGACGAGAAAAAAAGGCAGGAAGTAGGTATTATGCGTTGGATGCTTTGCTCCATAACAGTTCAAAATATGTTCTGAATCCCTGCACAATCTCAGCGTTGTGGATAAGGAATCCAATGGGGTTTTTGCACCACAAAACGATGAATGTCTTTTCCTTATAGAATGTAATCTGGACGTTAGTGATGAGCTCTTTAGGAAGAAGCCGCACTTCACTACATTGCTTTGTTGCAGGAACAATAATCTCTTTAACACTTGCATTGGCAAGCATGAGAACTTTAATTCCTTTTTTTGCCCGTTCACTATGGTACCTCTGAAAAAATGGTCGTAATCCTACAACTTCTTCCATCCCATAGCCTGCACCAATCACATAATATTGCTCGCCTTTTTTTAAGTCGTCAAGAATATTCATGAACAAATTAGTAACGCCTTTCTTTCCCTCATAGATTTCTGCGCTTCTTTTTTCTGCGCCCATCTTCTGCTTGAGCATGAGTTGCGGCAGAAGCTGCATCACTTTTTGTTTTTTCTCTGCCAGTTCCTGCTCTTTCTCTTCGACGTAATTGAGGATGCGTTTTGGGTCAGATGCCTGAAACTGCTTGACACCGCCTTTCATGGCATGGCCCACCAACCCTTTTTTTGTCAGGCGGTCTAAGATAGCATACACCTTTGATGCTGAGATGCCCGATTGCTTTACAAGCGGGCCTGTGGTGGTGGTTCCAATCTCTAGGAGCGTAAGATAGACTTTGGTCTCACCGTCGGTAAGGCCAATCTCTTCTAAGAGTTTGGTGTCCATATTTTTGGGAAAGCAGGTGCGGCATATAAATGTTTCTATCTTTAACCCCCTTAGGGGGGAATTAAATTTATATACTTTCTTTAATGATTAGTACTTAAAGGTGGTAAATTATGAAACAACTAATATCCATAGGACTTTTGGCAGCAGCCATTGCAGCAGGTGCAGCTTCTGTGGCAGAAGCAGAAATTGGGGAGGCCCTGCAGGGAGCACCTCCCGGTCAAATACAGATAGTGGGGACAGTATCGCATACTGACAAGGCTGTTGACCAGGTAGGGAATGAAAAAGAGAATAAAGTGGATGGCAGGCGTCTTGATCTTACCCTTAAAGGAAAAACAAAGCCCGTTGTCGGACCAATGGGACTTTTCGGTGCAGTAAGTGTACCCTTTATCTCAACAAATAACCGGACCATTGACCAGTCTGTAGCAGGAGTGGGAGATGTAATTTTTGAGGCAGGTCCTTACTTTAGGTTAGGAGAGCATTGGAATCTAATGACTACTGGAAGAGTTTCTCTTCCTACTGGAAGCAACGATCCAAAACGCAAGGTCAATTTAGGATCAGGTCAAACAGATAGTGGAGCTTCTCTTAAGGTGAGTGGAGTTTATGGGCCGCTCACCATAGATTCAGTAACCGATTATAATCATAAGGGTGGAGTACCAAAAGATTCGCTTGGAGAAAAATTTACTCTTGCAGGGAAATACAAGAAGTGGCAGTTTGGTACTGAAAACACTTTCACCTATGGGCTTGACGGGAGTAGGAAATTTACTACTGGACCGCTTGTCCGCTACAATTTCAAGGAGGGTATACATCTGACTGGTGTTTTTGGGAAGGATGTGCATGCCCAAGGGCCCTATCAGGGAAGAACACCCGAAGGATATTCAACCAGCCTGCGCTTCCGGATGCCTCTGAAGATTCCTGGAAGAAAATAACGTGCATCCTGACATGATACCCGGACTCACTCCGGAGCAGGCAAAGTAAGTACAAGCCCAGATAGCAGGCTATGAGGCAATAACGCAGACGCAAGAGGTTTCTGTGCCTTTTGGCAAAGATACTTTGTTGCATTTGGTGGTTTTTCCGCATGTAGCAAATCCCACTATCATGAATTCAGGAGTACAGCTGGCAACATACATCGCACAGCATCCTGAACTTGTATCAGGAAAGGTAGTTACTGATATGGGCACCGGATGCGGCATCCAGGGAATTGTTGCAGCATTGCTTGGAGCACAGAAAGTGTATATGGCAGATATTGATATGGGGGCTGTGGCCAATGCACAGCTGAATGTCATCCATCATGATCTGGAGAAAAAATGTGAAGTTTTCCAAGGCGACCTCTTTGCAAACTATGGCACGCGGCCAAAATCACAAGTGCAGATTTTCAACCACCCGTATTTCAGCGCAGAGCCCATTGCGGGAAAAGACTGGACACGCATGATGCTTGGCGGCACAGAACTTCTTGGTCGTTATCTGGCAGAAGTACCGCTCTATTCAACTCCTGACTGTAGATACATACTTTCTTGGCTTCCGCTTGCAGGCAACCTCCATGGAGTGGATAATGACCCTGCAAAGAGAGCATCTGCGTATGGTTTTGAAGTCGTGCAGGAAGTTGAGCAGGCGCCGGTAAGCAGAGGACTGCAACGACATCCTTTCATCATTTATGAATTGATAAAGAGCAATACCTAACTCCCTCACTTCTTAGCAGGCTGTTGACTTTGCTGAAAAAAAGAAGAAACGGTCTGACGGACATACTCAGCTCCGCTTTGGACATAGGGCTTTGCAGCCTCCACAGCTTCACCTATCCATCCCGTTACTATTCCTGCATACTCCAGTGCTGTTTTCTCAGGCGGTGTCAAAGGATCAGGTGGCGGCGGCTGGAGAAATCCTCTGGGGAGTTCTCCTCTTACTTTCTCACCAGGCACTAATTTATCCCCATACACCAAATATTTTGACTCTCCTGAGGGTTTAAGTCTATAAAACGTCATACCTCTAGGATCAAAATGCATCTCTCCTTTTTCTTGGCATAATTTTCGAAGTTTGTCCCCTATTACAAAATAATCCTTATCATTTTCTTTTGGACTGATGGTATACTCTAAACCTCCGTAAACATTATTTTCTCTACTCTCTTGAGATAGGGGAGCACGGGGTTGATACTTGAAAGGTCCAAGAGTGGTTACATAATTCATATCCGCTGCATTTCTATCGCAGTTGTATGCTCCTGAACCCTCCAGGCTTCATAGCCAACCGCTGACAGGGCAGCAGCAGCAAGAATAAGCGTCAGGCGAGGATGCCTTCGTGCAAAGCTTTGTTTCTTTCTTACGCTTTTCTTTTTCACTTTTTTCTCCTTAGGGAATCCTAGCATTTTTGCAGGGGGAAACGCACTCCTTTAAAAAGAATACTATCTACAGAACTGTTTGTGAGTAAGTTTATATAATATCATCCATTCACCCAAAAGATGTTTAGCAGCAAAAGAAATAGATTAAAATATCTTCTTGCCGGCGCAGCAGCTTTAGGCCTTGCTGTTCTTCCTGCCTATCACTGGATACGAAGCCACACTGACTTTTTTCGGACAAATGCAAAGCAGGAATACCTATTGCCCTATCAGCATGCTTATCAGCTTCCATGGGATATGTCGCGCACAATCTCTCCATCATCACTTGAAGCAATCGTTGCAGCGAATGGCTTTGTGCCCTACAGAACAAACGCATCTTCTCCAAACGAAGCCCAGCTTGTTATCCTGGGAGACATCCATTCAGATTCCATCTGCAGGGCAGGAGAGCACCGCATCCTCCAAACACTTTTCCAAAGCGGAGATGCCATCCTTCTTGAATTAAGCCCTTTTCGGTTTGATGCAGAGCAATTAAAACATGAAATGGAGCAGTTTGGAACATTTGACCTCAATGCATTAATGGGCATTGCAGACACCAATGCAGCCATTGCCGTAGCAAAGGCGGCAAATACCTCTTCCAGAGTACCATGGATCTCGCTAGAAGAGAAGATAGATGATTATCTGGGAGCACTACACACCTTTTATCATCAAAACATTCCTGGCTATCATCTTGCTTTTGAGGGAAAAGGGCTTTTCTATGGCATAGATGCAGACCCCGAAACCAAATTTGGCATGTATGTGAAATCTACAGTGGAGAGCACGCTCCTTAAAGCAGCATATATCCAAGGCGTGCTTGGTAATGATAACTTCCATCCTGTGCAGGCATGGCTGATCTACGAATCTCTGCACCTCTTTGACAGAAAGACCTCACTGGGAACAAAGAAGAAAATAATTCAAAAGTATTTGCAACTATTAGAGGAAGCACAAAAAAAAGCAATCTATCAGAGAGAAAACCAAATCATCGAAAATGTTATTTTGCGTGTTCATGGAATGTATCCTCATCAATCCTATCTGATGATTGGAACAAATCACATAGTTGATGATGGGCTTCTCAAAGGAGAGAGTCTGCTCCTTACCGCACTTGAGCGTCATGGCATACGGTATGCTGCATTTCTCCCAGGTTCACTAGTGAGCACATCTTCTCCCCCTACTTCTCCTCAGCAAACGATCCAATACACTCAGGCACTTATCCAGAAATATATGGAACACCAGAAGGAGCATAACAATCCCTCTTATCATGGAACCTATGAAGGTCTTGGAAGACATCTCCTGCTTCTCCAGACCCATGCGCATCTCTTTCCACACTAAACCTCAACCCATAACCCCGCTTCCCAGAATCTGCGCAGCAATGAGGTTGAAGATAAGCATGATCACAATGCTGATGATGCCATACAACACCGGGCTTCGAAGCATATTCTTGCCGAGCGTATAGCGCTCCTGGAGTGTATCAGAACCGTTTTCCACACCATTAGCAAGCACCGTTAGGATGTAGGTGATCTGCACCACATAAATCCCCACCACTATCTGGAAATAATAGGTAGGAACACCGTCACCAAACATGGTCTGTAAAAGTGTCCCTCCCGACACTTGGCTTACATCAGAACCGCCAGCAATACCCTCAGCAGCAAATCCCAATTTATTGATGATCTCAGTAACCATGGACGTGATGCCAATCACAATGCCTGCGATGGCAGGTGTCAGAAAACTGATCTGGGATTTCATGCTGCTGATGATGTCTGACATCAGGTCACGAAGCCGTTCATTCACGCGATGGATCTCTTTGATGTAGCGGGAGATATTCATAAGAGACTGGGCTGCGATAGTTGGCCCTTTACGCGAGCTTTCGACAAGCACTTTCATGGAACTTTCGATGACATTAGAGGGATATGAGGCAAGCGCACCCACTTTTGGGTTGAAGATGGCTTCTTCCACGCTCATGCCCAGATTAGAAATGTTCTTGCTGATGATTTCAAAGAACTTGCCGGTCTTTGTATCCTTCATCACTTCTGCTACTTTCTCAAACGCAATCTCTGCAGGGATGCCATCTCCAAGCCTGTTCCCCAGCTGAAACAGCCCCGATGCAAATTCATTTTCCAGTTCTTTTGTCTGGTTTCGGATAGCAATCAGATTCTTCGAGCGCAGATAGTAATAGACCCCAACCCATATCCCTATGCCCAAGACAAAAAAGACGCTGAGTATTGAAGCGCCAAGTCCGTATGGCCCCAGGATATCACCATTGTACTCCGGATTTTTTGCAGGCCGATAGAACAAGAAGTGGAACTTGGCTGTGGCATCGGTCAGACCATCACATTCCGGCGTGTCGGAATGGATTGTTTGCGGCATCCAGTCCTGCGTTATGACAAAATCCGTGTTGCAGTTGAGGTTGTAGAAAATAATAGGAAGCAGGCCAATAAACAGCAGCACAAAGGCAATGCCTGTTGCAATCCAGAGGGGATGGACAGAATACTCTTTGCTAAACAGCGTAAAATTCACATTCTTGAATTTGGCAAGCGCCGGATTGTATTTAGAGACATCTGAATCACCATAGCCGGTTGGTCGTGAGGACAGAATTTGTTTGCCCAGAATCGCAACGCCAAGGGGAAGGAGGATATTGTAGAGGAAAGCGATGTGGTACCATCGCACGCTTCCTATAAAACTGACAAGCAGTGGCAGTATCACAAGGCCAAGGATTGGCAGAATGATGCCCAGCATATGCAGCATTTCAATCGGTGATTTCAGGTTATGCGCATAGTGCAACATCTTCTCATAGGTCTCTTCCAGGATAACGGACAATGATTTGTCGAGCAGGCTCAGCCGCCTGCTTTCTGAGCTTTCATAGAGGCTTGATTCAATGAGATGGAAACTTTCCACAAATTCAAGGTTCCATTTCCTCCAAGTCTGCAGGTAATTATCCATGGATTCTTTGACGGTTGCATATTTTTCTGTCTCAGCATCCCAGAGCACTTTCTTCAAGTCGAAAGAAAGCGGAGGTGATAAGTGGTCAGCGGCAAAACGGATGGCATTCTCCAGATTAGAAGTATGCCTCATATATGTCACGACATAAAATATGCACAGCACCATCTGGTTGCTTGCTTTCAGCCTCCACTGGTTGGCGAAGTAAGATGGAAGCTTGGTGAGCGTCATCATGAGGATCATGCCTACCACAAAGAAGCAGAGCATAAAGAACAGCTGCGGTTTTCCTCCCAGAAGCATAGGCAGAGGCATGCTCACTAAGAAACCGATAATCATAAACAGCAGCGGCCCAAGAACGGCAAAGCTTTGAACGCCCGTGGGTGTCACTTCAAGATGTGCGATAGGGATTGATTCATCAAGTTCTGCCTGCGCCTTCTTGCTGGGCTTGACCTTGAGAATCCGCTCACAGAAATTGCATGCCTTTTCATAATAATTCATATGCCTGGGCATATTTTCATGTTTGAACTCAAGATAATCACTGGATTTTATAGGAGTATCCTCTTCTGGATTCCCAGATTTCTGGCCTGAGAATTCCTTGTTGAGTGCTTCCTCATACTTCTTCATCATTCCTTTGAGTTCTTCTTCGTTAAGTTGTGCCATGCTTTAGGTTACTCGGACAAACTCGCCTTTTTTCACTGTTCGCTTGAACCACTCTTCCCACTCAAAATAAATTCGTTTAGGGTCGAGGGTCCCTACCTCTTCCTTGACCTTTTCTGAGATCATGTGGAATTGGTCGTTGCACTGGATTACAAAGGGTGCTTCAAGAAGATCATCGTTTTTAAGTTTGATGGCTGTGTTGGTGAGCGTTTCTTTGGTTTTTGCCCGCAGAAGTATGTTTTCCCAGACTGCGTCCCAGCTTCCTGCAAAATCCTTGATATTACCTGCGACAGTCTTTAAGATTTCTGACTCCCCATTGATAAGGGCGTCTGTAGGTTCAAGCATGTCGGTTCGGGCATCATATTTCATCAGGTCAACGAAAGCACCTTCTAGAAGAGGGTCATTTTCCCATTTTTTGCCCACTTCTGTTATCTGAGTTACTCTTCTCCATTTATGCAGGCCGTCTGCACTCCGTACAGGGTTTGCAATAATGCAGATATCTGTTGCTTTAAATGAAGTTTTGGGCACCCCAATATCATTGACTACCCGGTCATAGATTCCATAGGGTGAATCACCGTGAATGGTTCCTGCAACCACATTTGCTGCAGCACCTACACGCATGGCTTCATACAATGCTTTTGCCTCAGTACTTCGTACTTCTCCTACAATGAGCGCAGAATCTCCCAGACGCAGCGTGCTTCGGATGCCGTCCTCAGCACTCAGTTCAGAGCCACGTTGGCTTAAGGCGCTTGCAACCTTCAGTGACTGGATGTTGAAACCGAGCCGTCTCATGGAACCCGTAGGCAATTCAAGCGTATCCTCAATGGTAATGATGCGGTAACGTCGCATGATTTCGATAAGCATGCTTGAGAGGAATGAGCTTTTTCCTGAGCTTCTTGTTCCGCAGATGAGCATGCTTCTGGTGCCGTCTATCAAAAAGCTGATGAGCCCCGCTGACAGGGGCGTGATCATTTTTGCTTTGATGAAGAGAGGCAAGGTCCATGGCTTATCCCGGTGCCGTCTGAATGAGAATGCAAGGCCCGTAGGATCAAGAGGCTTGGTGACTGCTGCAACCCTGACGCTTGCGCCAGGAAGCTCAAGCTCTGTGTCCAAAATAGGATTGGCCTCATCTAAGGGCCTGCCGGATATCATACGGAGCTTTCCTGCCCAGCTTTCCGCCTCTGATGTAGTGGGGATGATATTGGTCTTGCAGTCATCAAAATCCTGATGGACAATATAGACCGGAGCCTGGCCCATGGGACTGTTTAAGGAAATATCCTGGATTTTGTCGTCCTGGAGAAGGACTTCCACCAGGCCAAAGCCGACGGTATAACGGATGAGAATCTTGGTAAGTTCTTCAACTTCTTTTGCACGCAGACGTATCCCTTTTTTTTCTGCGAGTTCCTCAATGAGGTCAGATCCAATATTTTCAAAGACCTGACGCATGCGTGAAGGATCAACAAAATCAGACTGTTTCGGCTGGTGCTCAGACATGACTTTGCGCGCCATATCCAACAGTTCGTATTTTTCTTCGCTTAGCTTGAACTCAGGAGGCATGATATGGTAAAGATATTGGACCGTGTCAGGTATGGAGAATATGATGACTTCTGTATTGTCCACCTCATAACTTGCGAGTTCCTTGCCATCCGCAGGATAGGTGGCCATCAGCTTTGCATACATGAAATCAGGCTTGACGCTTGCATGGAACAGCTTCCTGTACACTTCCCGGTCTCCTACTTGGTAGCCGGCAAGGTAAGGTTCTGCAAGAATGATAAGCTTGGTTTTTTCTAGCATGCCGCTTAAGTATTGCAGGAGTTTCATATAGCGTAGCATGCAGGTTTTTGCATCTCCCACCCCTGCTTTCATCTGTTCAATATTGGACTCCCTAATAAGGCGTTTGAGTTCCACGTACGCCCCTATGGGGTCGCTTTTTAGAAGGTGATAGAGGATGTTCTGCAGTTGGGTGTACCAGTTGTTGGCGTAGCGTGCACAGGGCGGCTGGCTTAATGCTTCGTAACTGAAGAGATTCTTCTGTTTGACAAGCTGGTTCTGCAGCTGCGCAATCTCCATGAGGAGCACAAGCTGCGGATAATCATATTCATACTCTCTTTTCTGGGAGAAGATGATTTTGGTTATCTCTTTGATTTCCGTCAGCTTATCAATAAGCCGGGCCATAGTTATGGGATCATCCTCAAGAGATGGGATTTTATGGTATTGCTCGCAATTGATGCGCAGCGTGGTTTCTTCTGCTTCCCTTATTACCTCGTAACTCCAGACACCCGCAGGATTCCCAAATAGCATGATCATCCCCTTTTTTTTTGATAGATCTATGAATAGCTTTAAATATTACCGTGGGCACAGACTATTTAAAGATTATGGAACCCATGGAACAAATACAGGAGAAGAAGAAAGGGCTGTTCTCCCATCAGGCCCCGGTTGCAGATGCTTCTTTGGGCATGGTTTCAGCTGATCTTTCCAGTGCTACAAGACGCCTGCGCTTAATTGAGGAGCGGTTAGGCCATATGCAGAAGAAGCAGCAGGTCAGTGACCAGAATATGCTGCAGAACGAAAAAAAATGGTCTGTAGAGAACAAGCACATCATGGATGAGGTCATGGAGATTAAACGTGATATTGCAGACGTCAAGGATAAAGTAAACCTGATTGTCAAGGAGCTTAAAGGGTGTGCAAGCAAAGAGGATGTGGATGTTCTTGGGAGATATATTAACCTGTGGGACCCCCTGCACTTTGTGACGCGTAAGGAAGTGGAAAAAATTGTCCGTGATGTTCTTGAAGGGCTTAAAGAATAGAGAGAACTTTGAATAACCTCCCTTCGGTCGGTTATTAAGAATTCGGCATTGTATTAACTAAGATACTTTAATATAGTAGTTCTTCTTTTCTCTTGGTTGACAGAGGTGTATCAACCATGGCGAGACCAAAAGGAAAAATAAAAGTTGTTTGTCAGAACAAGTCCTGTGAACTTTTTCGGAA
>JACRKK010000075.1 GCA_016219795.1 Candidatus Woesearchaeota archaeon
ATTCCAATTCTACTGGAATTTCATGAAACCTATCAACGAAAAACTGACACCAGCAATAATCGAAGGACAAGCAACCAAGGTCTGGACATGGGGAAATTTTCTTCATACAAAATTAAAGTATCTTTAATAAGACACTACCCCTTTTGCAATTAGGACTGCAGTCTCGCGGAAGGTGGGTGCAAGCCAGACATTCTGCACATTTTTGAGGGCATAGGCGACAGCAACCTCTCCTCCTTCCTGGCCAAGGACAGATGCGAATGTTCCCAGCCTGCCTTGTTTCTGCAGAGCAAGCATCTTGGCGTTTAAGACACGTGAGAGGTTCATGAACCAATAGATGGTCCGTATATCATCATCAGAAAGCGAAGGCATGAGGGAAGCGTCTACATTACCTTCCTCATCTAAAATACCTGTATATTTAACGGAAAAATTACTTACCTCTTTTTGTGGCAAACACTAACACCCCTTTTTATAAAGGAAAATAGCTCCCCTTTTATTTAAATCTACCTGTCTACGGTTGGGTAACTTTTTACCCATTTGAGGAAAAACCCCAAAAAAGAAGCACTATCTTTAAAAAGAGACGTACATCCCCCACTACTTAGGGGTGGGATATATGAAGAAAACGTTTAATTACATTATTGCAGTTGTGCTTGTCTTAGTTGTCATGTCTTTTGCGTATGCTGATGAAATAGGTACACCCGATCCATCAACATCCACAACTTCTCAGGATGCGTCTTTTGCCTGCGTGCCCATAAATGATTCCACTTTTGGCGAAGGTCAGTCCTGCACCTATGTGTTTGAAGAAGGGAAAAATTCTTTTGGCCTGACCATCACTCCCTGGGAGCAGCTTTCTGCCAAAAGTTTTCTGGACAATATACAGAGTCAAGGCGGTAATTGCACCTACATTGCTAAGTGGACAGGTTCCGGCTGGAAAATTCACCCCATTGGTTTGCCGGTCAATAATTTTACTCTTGCACCACTCAACTCGTATACTGTGGGTTGTTCGGTACCCTCATTTATTACTATTAACGGAACTGCCTTTGAAGAGCCAACATTCCCTACATCTTTTTATTCAGGCCAAAATTACTTTACTGCAGCAGGCCTTGGTACGGTCTATTCCTCAGAGGAGATGCTCTGGACACTGAATACCTTGTCTGGCCAAAACCAGTACTGCTCACAATTAATTGATTATGCTAACAATCTTACTTATATGTTTGGCACATCCAATTCCCCATTTGATGTTAAGGATGGCGGTGCTTATTTTGCGCTTTGTGCACCGGTGCAAGCTCCATCCATCAATCTTACATTTGGCTCTCAGGTAGCATTGCCAGGACAAGAAATGATGATTATAGCGGATGTGGCAGATGATTCCCCGTACTATAATGTTACCCTGATTGTGCAGTTGCCGGATGGAAGCACATCTCTCGAACAAAAATACCCCCCATCGTCCCTTGCACCATTCTCTAATACAGTCTTATTTAACGATACAACTAGTCTTGGAAATTATACCGTAACCGTAACGGCAACAGACTTCCAGGGATATAGCAGCACCAAAACCAGCACCTTTACTGTTGCCTACACTCCTGGCAGTTCAGTATGTGTTCCTATAACGGACAGTACATTTGGTGAGGGCCAGTCATGCACCTACGGCTTTGGATCCGGCCAGAATTTCTTTGGTCTGCTTGTCAGCCCTTGGAGCACACTTACTGCAAACCAAGTCCTTTCCCAGATTGCAGCGCAAGGAGGTTCCTGTGATACTGTTGGCTATTACAATCGCTCGACAGATACATGGGTGCAATACACCTCTGCATCGTCTGTCCCCGACTTCACCCTTGCCCAATCAGCAGGATATGCAGTGTGGTGTAATGCCACAAGCACCTTGACCGTAAACGGCACAGGGACACAGAGCTATCTCCATCCAACGCTTTACCCTGGCAATCAGTATATCTCATTTCCTTACCTCGATGCAGGATACACCAGCGTTCAGCTTCTCTATGACATTGACGTCAACGATAACACCATTTACTGCGACTTTGCCAAAGATGATGCAACCGGCCAGAATATGAGTGCAGATAACCTTAACACTTCCTTTGGTTTATCAGCGGGAAAAGCATATTTTGTCCACTGCAATATCGCTTCTGCTCCTGTTGTCAACCTGGCCTCACTATCTCCAGAGAATATCTCTCTTGGGGATAGTATAGTTATAGGTGCTAACATCACAGATGATTCTCCCTACCACACGGTGCTGTTTGAGATCGTGCGGCAGGATGGACTACAATTTAATTATACACCCTCTCTTTATTCTCCGGGAATTTATGTCCTCGAATTTAACGAGACGAATGTTTCTGGTTTGTACCATCTATTTGTATCCAGCACCGATTTTCAGAACAAGAAATCAAATATTTCCACACTTAATTTTGTGGTGAGAGGTGATGGTTATGGAGATCTGCCGCGGGGATGCATCCCGATAAATTCCTCAGTCCATGGTGAGGGTACCTCTTGTAGATATATCTTACCGAGTGGATGGAGCAGCTTTAGCCTTGCTCTTGATTCATGGGAGCCACTGACAGCACAGAGTATACTCTCGACAATTAACGCAGGGGCAAGAGGCAACGATAGCTGCTTTATTTTAGGGGGTTATGATGCTGCAACTGGCTGGCAGAACGTTACCTTTGGTGAACAGTATCCTGACTTTAATTTGACGTTATCTCATGGGTACTTCATCTCGTGCCAGGGGTCTCACTTGCTTTCATTTATTGTGAATGGAACAGCTCCCAATGCTATGGTTTTCCCGGCAGATATGGTTGAAGGTTCCAATTTTGTTGCTTTGCCTATTGTTAGTGTCAGCTACTATAGTCTTGGGGATTTGCTGTATGACTTGAATTTGCACAACCCAAGCATCTATTGCACTAGAATAGAGGATCCTTTTACCAAGGCATCATATCCAATTACGGTTAAACCTTCCGGACCTCCCGTTGAGACTTTCTATACCTATAATGTTTCCTGTGTTTTGGCACAATCCCCAGGAATCAGTAATATCACTATGAATTCAGGCAGTATTATCCGTGGAGATGCTATCGTTTTAAGCGTCAACGCAAGCGATGATTCACCTTACTTCAATGTAACATTTGAGGTGCAGTTCCCTGGAGAAAATGTTTCCAACTATACGGTAAGCACTCCGGTGAATGGCACATTCACCATCACCATCCTAACTTCAGATGATACGGTGACTGGTGATGCATTGGTGACGCTTGCAACTGGCACCTATACTGTAACTGCATACGCAACGGATTTCCAGGGCCATACTTCCGCAAGCAATCCTGCTACTTTTACGGTTAGTGAGCCACCCTGCGGTAATTGTGGCGGAGGCGGTGGTGGTCCTAGCGGAGGCAGCAGATCCAGACCAGCAAACACCACTACACCGACAACCCCAACGCCTCCAAGGGCACCGGCAGCAGCAACTCCTCCAAAATTGTGCACCGAGAACTGGGATTGTTCCTGGAGCGAATGCAGTGCTGATGGCACACAGCAATCTCAGAGCTGTGTAGACAAAAACAAATGCGGCACCTCTGATAAAAAACCCTCTTTTAGAACCAGCACCCCTTCAGAAAAAGTACCAGAAGCAACACTACCTCAGAACACATCTTCTTCGACAAAACAGACCGGAGGTTTTGCAGGACTCACTGGCAGAGTCATTGCATTCACCAAGGACCCCAAGAATCTGAAAGTGACTGTAGGCATTGTTGCGCTTGCAGCCCTTCTTATCTACGGTACAGCCAGATACCTACGACCAGGAAAGAAGAAGAACGGCAAGAAGCGGGCAAAGAAAGAAAAAGCCGAGACACTCCCTGAAGAAGATATGCCTCCTGATAATTAGAGCATAGGTTTTTAAATTGCTTTATTTTCTTTCTTTTTATGTGCGGTATAATCGGTGTTTTCAACAAAGAAGAAGCTGCAGTTCTTGTAAAACAAGGCCTTGCAGTCATGCAGGATAGAGGCAGGGATGGCTGCGGGATTATTGCAGAACGCTTGCAGACTGTAAAGCATCCCGCAGAACTCATAACGCAAGACCATAAAAACTGTCTGGGCCATTTGCTTCACTCTATCGTCGGCTTTGTACCGCAGCCGCTCAAAGGTGCAGGATGGCTTTCTGCAAACTGCGAGATTTACAATTGGCAGGAGCTTAACAGGAAATATGGGTGGACTACAGAAAACGATGCCTCAACACTCTTGCACCTTATTGATAAAAAAGGTGTGGAGCAGGCCATTAAAGAACTGGATGGTGTATTTGCATTTGCGTATTGGGCTGATAGTAAGCTTTACCTTGCACGTGATCTGTTAGGTGTTAAGCCGGTTTGGTATGCGCATACAGACGGCTTTGCCTTTGCTTCAGAGAAAAAGGTATTGGAAGCAATTGGCTATCTGCATGTTGAGGAGCTGAACCCGCGTAGCATTCTGTGTTATGATCTCTCTGCAAACAGCCTTTCTTTTGTCCAGCGTAATTTTCTCACTCTGGAAGATGAAGATAAACGCACGCTTGCAAAAGTTAAAGAAAAGGTAACTGAGTTTTTGGTTGCAGCAGTAAAAAAACGCATACCAGAGGCTAAGTTTGGCCTGTTGTTCTCCGGCGGTCTTGATTCTTCGCTTCTTGCGCTTATCTGCAAAAAACTCAAGGCAGATTTCACGTGCTATACTGCAGCAGTGGAAGGAGATGTGGAGGCAGAAGATGTGGTGTATGCACGCAAAGCTGCAGAAGCACTGGGCTTAAAACTGGAGATTGTCAGCGTACCGCTTGGAGATGTGGAGATGTATCTGAAGAGGGTCGTTCCGTTGATTGAGGATAGCAATGTTGTGAAAGTAGGTGTTGCGCTTCCTTTTTTTGTAGCGTGCGAGAAGGCACGCAAGGACGGTGTGCGTGTACTCTTTACCGGCCTTGGTTCTGAGGAACTTTTTGGAGGCTATCGACGTCATAAGTTTGCCAAAAATATCAATTTGGAATGCCTCTCCGGACTTCTGAAGATGTATGAGCGGGACCTTTATCGGGATGATGTGATTACCATGAATAATAATATCGAGTTGCGGGAACCCTTTCTGGATCAGGCGCTTGCAGCATGTGCATTGCGCATCTCCGGAAAATATAAAATTAGAGATGGGGTAGAGAAATGGGTTCTAAGGGCTGTTGCAGAGGAGATGGGACTCCCTCCCCTCTTTGCCTGGAGAAAAAAGAAGGCGGCGCAGTATGGCAGCCGCTTTGACAAAGCACTTGAGAAACTGAGCAGGAAAAAAAAGCATCCATCTAAATCAGCATACCTGCGTACGTTCTATCCACAACATAATGTGAAGCTTGCCGCATTGGTTTCCGGTGGCAAGGACAGTCTATATGCAGCTTATACTATGCAACGGCAGAATTATGAGATTTGTTGCTTAGTCACCCTAAAAAGTGTAAATCCTCATTCGTATATGTTCCACACACCAAACGTGCATCTTGTAGAGATGCAAGCCAAAGCCATGGGCGTCCCCCTGGTGGAGCGAGAAACAAAAGGAGAGAAAGAAGCTGAGCTTCTGGATTTAAAGGAGGTGCTTTTGCAGGCAAAGCAGCAGTATGGCGTCCAGGGTGTGGTTACTGGTGCGCTTGCATCCCAGTATCAGCGCGAACGCATTGAGAAGATATGCGATGCTCTTGGACTGAAGATTTTTGCGCCCCTATGGCACATTAATCAGGAGACATACCTTCGTGAGTTGGTGGCACATGATTTCAAGGTGATTATCACTGCCGTGGCTGCTGATGGCCTTGACAAAACATTCCTTGGGGGCGTTTTGGACCAAGAGATGATAGAAAAGCTATTAAAGGTGAACAGAAAGACAGGTATAAATGTGGCATTTGAGGGGGGGGAAGCCGAGTCTTTGGTTATTGACTGCCCACCCTTTAGAGAAGCACTGTCCATAAAAGAGGCTGAAATAGTGGAAGATGGAAAGCATGCCGCACGCATGCAAATCACAAGGGTAGTGCTGGAGAAGAAAAGAAACTATGATAACTAAAATAAGAATTGTGGCTGTTGGACGGGTGCGGGAGAAATATCTCCGGGAAGGCATTGATGAGTTTTTGAAGAGAATAAAATCCTTTTGCAAGGTTGAGATCATAGAGCTGAAGGATGAAGGGATGCAAAAAGAGGCAAGCCGGCAGATTAAATATATTAATGAAAATGCTCATGTGCTTTCAGCAGAAGGCAAACAGTACTCAAGCGAGGAGTTTGCTCTGTTGCTGCGTAAAGCAGAGGGAGAAATTACTTTGTTGATAGGCGGGCATGATGGAATTTTACCTCAGGTGAAGAGAAAAGCAAAGCTGTTGTCTCTTTCAAAGCTGACGTTCACCCATGAGATGTCGCGGCTGTTTCTTCTGGAGCAGCTCTATCGGGGATTTATGATTCTGCATAACAGACCCTATCACAAATAGGTATTGCTGCCCCTGTAGTCTAGCTTGGATAGAATTCGAGGTTCCGGACCTTGAGACCTGGGTTCAAATCCCAGCAGGGGCGTTCTTCCAGAACGGTGTGTGGGATTTGAACATGCTCGCCAACTTCGTTGTCGGCACAACGCTCAGCTTCGCTTCGGTTGAATCCCAGCAGGGGCGTTCTTCCAAAAAAAGAAAAAAAAAGGGAAGTGTTAGTAACTGACTGATAGAAAGATTTTTATTCTTTGAGATATTTGGTGTGTGTATGGCACCAAAACTCATCTGCACAAGCTGCAACAGCAGCAATATCGTTATGAACGGACTTACTTCTGCCAAGAAGCAGA
>JACRKK010000076.1 GCA_016219795.1 Candidatus Woesearchaeota archaeon
TTCCAATTCTACTGGAATTTCATGAAACCTATCAACGAAAAACTGACACCAGCAATAATCGAAGGACAAGCAACCAAAGTCTGGACATGGGGAAATTTTCTTCATACAAAATTAAAGTATCTTTAGTAAGACACTACCTACTCCTTGTTAAAAATGGAAAAGTGGTTTATGTCAAGGGTGGAAAAGAAGCGCAGGCAATCGTTGACAAGGAAATCCAAAAAATAGAAATAACTGCCAAACAGGTCAATGGATTGCCTGCATCTGCTGGAAAAGCGATAGGATGCGCACGCATCATCTATACTGCCCATGACCTGAAAAAAGTGAAGAAAGGCGACATCATGATTGCCGTCACCACTCATCCTGATTTTGTGCCTGCGATGCAAGCAAGTGCAGCCATAGTTACAGACCAAGGCGGCATGACCAGTCATGCTGCTATTGTCGCAAGAGAATTCAAAAAGCCGTGTGTCGTAGGCACACGACTTGCCACCAAGGTCTTTCGGGACGGCGATATGATTGAGGTGGATGCGGTGATGGGAACTGTAAGACTAGTTTGAGCAATTTTTTCCTCAGACTTATTCTTTTTTTTTTTCTGCTGCTTTCCACTTTTTGGTTTGTAATTTCAGAAATACTATAGCTTTTTCATCAAGCAAGGCGTTCTTAGCAAAATAATAAGAAAGCCAAGAGCTCCCTGTCAGAGCATCTTCAATGATGCCACCCAGAGCATGGGCCCCAAAAAGAGCAATCATCGGATCAACACTCTGGAGGGCAACAAAATCCAGGAGAAGACGACCCCAGATGTACGGGTGCTCAGACCAGAAAAGTTTAGAAAAGCTGTTGGGGGGAGTGCTGTTTCGCACGTCAGAGATGTGAAGAGCAATCCTGTCAGCAATACTATCAGGAGAAAGCCCGTTGATATCTAATGTTGAAAGAGTAACATGAGCCCCAGTATCAGAATGTTTTTTCCAATAGTCAACAAAACCAAGGTGGTCTCTTTCTTCTTTTATAAGAGTGCCCTCACCAGCGTAGAGGGATTTCCAATGGTCTTCTGGAGTGGAATAGCGTTTAGGGGAACTTCCATCTCGTTGCATGCGCCAATATCTCCTGGCCCCACGATCTGCAGAGGGCAGATGCATAATAGGAGCCTCTGTGGGAGTAATGGCTGTAGTATAACCTACATGCATAGCAAGTTGTTCAAGAGGTTCCACCCTTCCCCTTTGCAACTGGTTCCAATAGAGCCTGTATGTTAAATTCATATAGGTAGGGAATAGGGGTGTCTTTATAAAAATAGAGAAAATATCCCCGCCATTCATCTCCCGTTTGATACCTAAAACAATAAGATTTATATATTAATCATTATTAATTAATAATTATGGTAACCACCATATCTGTAACACCACAAACCTTGGATATCTTAAGGCAAGTCAAGGAAGAAAAACAAGCCAAAAACTTTGATGATGTCATCAGGATGCTCGTCCAGAACATGAAAAAGCCGGTAAAGTCCTATAGGGGTTTTGCAAAGCATACTCCTGCATTTGTGAGGGAAGAGCTTGACCGTTTTGCTTGATTCTTGGGCATGGGTAGAATATTTCAAAGATGGCGCATATGCTGAAACCATTTCAGGATATGTTGAGGGAGAAGAAGAGATAATTATCAGTTCCATCACTGTAGCAGAAGTATTAAGATATTTGCTCCAATTTGAGTCAAAGGAAATGGCTGAACTCCTCACAAAAGTTATGATAAAGCGCTCCATCATTGCACCAGTAACAGAAGATATCGCGTGGGATGCTGGAGAATTTAAACATCAGCATAAATGGGGGCTTGGGGATTCTATTATTTATGCAACCGCACAAACCCATAATGCAACCGTTGTGACAGGAGACGCTGATTTTAAAGATGCCAAGGGTGTGATTTATTTGGGGAAATGAGAAAATCGACGGGTTTTCCGAAAAATCCAATGGTGCGATAATTAAGAGAAGAGATTACTGATCTCCTACTTTTTGAATACTGAAGGTATTTTAGTTGACTTTCTGACCATACTATCTTTCCACCTCAAACATCACCGCACCCTCGCTCGCACTCTGCACCAACTGCGCATACTTGGCAAGCACCCCACGCTTGTATTTGAGGGGTGGTGCCTTCCATGCTGCAAGGCGGTTCTTAAGTTCCGCGTCAGATATTTTAAGAGTTAGGATCTTTCTGGAAACATCAATCCCTATCTGGTCTCCTTCCTTCACCACCGCAATGGGGCCGCCCACTTGCGCCTCCGGTGAAATGTGGCCTATCATGATGCCGTGCGTGCCTCCTGAAAATCTGCCGTCGGTAATCAATGCAACGTCTTTTCCTAACCCCGCACCAACCAACACAGCAGATGGAGATAACATTTCCCGCATGCCTGGTCCCCCTTTAGGACCTTCATAACGGATGACAATAACATCACCCTTCTTTATCTTTCTGGCAAGGATGGCATCCAGTACATCCTCTTCACACTCAAAGACACGCGCAGGTCCCAAAAAAGTGTCCAACACTTTTCCGCTCAGTTTCAATACACAACCTTCAGGTGCAAGATTTCCTCGCAAAACAAGAATATGTGTTCCTGCTTTTGCAAGCGGTTTCTTGACGCTATAAAACACTTTATGGTCTGGTTTTGCTTTAATACTCTTGAGATTTTCTGCAACGGTTTTTCCAGTCACAGTCAGACAATCACCATGAATCAACCCATTGTCCAGAAGATGTTTCATCACTATAGGGATACCGCCGATTTTATCAAGGTCTTCCATGACGTATTTGCCAAACGGCTTGAAATCGCCAAGCAAAGGAACGTTTGCAGCAACCCTATTAAAATCATCGAGGGTAAGTGGTATTTCTGCTTCGCGCGCTAGGGAAAGCAGGTGAAGGACTGCGTTTGTGGAACCGCCAATAACCATCATCACTGTAATTGCATTTTCAAACGCCTTTTTCGTCATAATGTCGCGGGCATGGATTCCTTTTTCCAGCAAGTTGAAAAGCGCTTTGACAGAATCTGCACAGTCTTTTTTCTTTGTTTCAGAAAGCTTGTTCTTTCTGTCAACCGCAGGATGGGATGCAGAACCTGGAATGCTCATGCCGAGTGCTTCAATACAGGCAGCCATGGTGTTCGCAGTGAACATACCGCCGCACGCTCCTGCACCAGGGCAGGAGTGGCACTCCACCTCGTGGAGCTCTTTGTCATCTATCTTTCCAGCACCGCGCCGGCCTACTGCTTCAAAAGTGCTGACAACGGTCAAGTCTTTTCCTTTGTATTTGCCGGGTAGAATGGTCCCGCCGTAGAGCGTCAGGCCAATACTATTGTTGCGGGCAAGTGGAATGAGGCAACCTGGGATGGTTTTGTCGCAGCCAGAGAGGGTGATGATGCCGTCTGCGGTGTATCCTTCATGCATGGTCTCAATGCAGTCTGCAATGAGTTCGCGCGTCATCAACGAATATTTCATCCCTTCCATGCCCATGGTCTCGCCGTCGGAGATGACTGGCGTTCCAAAGATGAAAGGCATACCGCCTGCTTTTTTTATCTCGGAAAAAAGAAGTTTGCCTGCGCCTTCCAGATGCGCGTTGCATGGCGTTGCATTCGTGTGCGTGACTGCCAAAGTGATGATTGGTTTTTTGAAATCCTCTTCTTGAAAATCAACTGCACGCAACATGGCGCGTGCTGCTGTTCTTTTAATCCAATCCTGTTTCCCGGGGGTTCCGGTCATTTGGCTGCTGCGGTTTTTGAGTGACATAGCTAATGCGCCTTCTCGTTTGGCCACATGATTTGCCTGACTTGTTTGCCGACAAATTCTACGGGCTCTTTGGAAAAGTCGTCCAACTCTGCCTGCAGTTTGGTGAACCCATATTTTTTGTATTCATCCATCCATTCTTTTGCAAACTTGCCGGACTGGATATCTTTCAGACAGGCTTTCATATTGTCCTTGACGTGCTTATCCATAACGCGCTTTCCTGAAAGAAGCGCACCTTTTCGTGCAGTGAGAGATACATGATTCAGCATACCTACATTACCAAGTTTGTAGGCAAGCGGTGCAATAAGACCATAGAGCTCATGATGCACTTCCCAATAGGCAACGACGGGACTATATCCTGCTTCTACAAGAGTGTTGTAGGCATGTTCTACCATTTTAGTGACGCCGCCGCACAAATCAACCTGCTCGCCAAAGAGATCTGATTCTACTTCTTCCTTAAAGGTTGTTTTCAGAACACCGGGCCGTGTTGCGCCAAGTGCTTTTGCCATGGCAAGAACCGTGTCCCATGCCTTGCCTGAATAATCCTGATGGACTGCCACAAGTGCGGGAACACCAAAACCTGCTTCGTACTGTTCCCGAACAATAAACCCTGGCCCTTTAGGCGCAATCATGATAACATCCACATTTTTGGGAGGGACAACACCTTTGAAATGCACATTAAAGCCGTGCGAGAACATTAAAGTCTTGCCTGCTTTTAGATAGGGGGTGATGTCTTTCTGATAGACCTCAGGCTGGGCGGTGTCTGCAATAAGAATCACAACAACATCCGCCTTCTTAACTGCGTCTGGAACACTAAAAAGTGTTTTGTTAGGAGTCCATCCATCATCCTGTGCCTTTTTCCAGGAGGGTCCATCTTTTCTGAGGCCAAGAATGGTGGTAATGCCTGAGTCGCGATAGCATAATGATTGACCGCGACCTTGCGAGGCGTAGCCAATAACAGCAACCATCTTTCCTTTCATATTTGATTTGACGTCTGCTTCCTGCAATAATTCACCGACAACTTTTCCTTGGGCATCTTTGATTTGTTTGGGCATAGGGTATCACCTGTTTAACGATTAAGAGAAAAAAAAGCGCACAGATATAAATAGTTTATTAGAAATATAATGGCGGAACTAGAAAATAATCATTTATGGGGAGCATAACCTATGTGTTCCACTATATTGGAAATATACATAACACGCAGAGTGACACCCGTGAGAGAAAGTGGGTTGAGGTTAAGATAATCTGGCGAAAGATTGCCTGCAAATGGGCGAGGGAAGGAGGCCCCCTGTGGTATTTCGTTGGGTTGAATATAATTGACATTACCCGCACCTGTTGTCTGGTGATACATCCTTAGTACGTGATGTGGATACTTTGCATGGGGATCGTATTTTCCCACAATAGTAATTTCCCTTGCTTTTTGGACAACCCCGGCAATGGAATGGTGTGCAGATAAGGGGACAGGAGTGCCATCGATGCGAGGAGAAGTGCCGCTATAGAATAGGAAAGGAACATCACCCTCATTTGCATGAACTTGGAAGAAAAGCGGTAAGTTACCATATTCCTGGCTAGTAACTGCTAGAATTCTTTTAAGCGTTTCTGCTTTCAGTGAATCGGTAGATTTAGGCAAGGGAATGTTACGGCTGGTATCTTTAAAGTCAACGGGGCCTTCAAACCAAAAGAAATCACCTGTTTCAATAGTCCCACCAGAGGGAGCTATCTGACTAACATGAATTTTGCCATCATGAGTTTGGTGCGCACCGCTAAAGGTCAGAACGTTAGAAGTTGCGGTGGCATACTCCATAAAATGAGGATTAAAGGTACCGGCATACCCAAAACCAAAGCCTAAAGGAAGAGTAAAGGATTCTTCATCTACCAAAAGTTCTCCTCTGTCATATGGCAGTGCGCGCGTTGTATCATCAGGAGAAACGCTGAGGGGGACCTTCAAAACAAGATCTGAAAGATCCTGTACATCAAGCCCGGGATTCTTTATAAAAGGAACAAACCACGATTCAAAAGGGAGGTGTGCAATAATATAGTTACCCATAGAAGTCTAAGCGAATGTAAAACCACTTTTAAAGATTATGATTTTGCAGGGGATTTTTTGGTATACAACACGAAAAAGAGATAGACTGCCACTAGCACCCCATAATTCAGCACCATAAACCACGGGGTTCCCCAGGAAATGCCATCAAACATAGCACCAGAAATGGGCCAAAGCGCAGGCGTTGGGTAGAAGCGGTAGGTGTGGGTGGGTATGTCAATCAAGATATGCAGAAGCCATGCAAGCATCACTAAAGGCGGAAGCGTTTTGAACAAATGCTGTTTTTTCCAGAGCGCATACATCATCCATACCAAAAAGAAAACCAATGCAAAGATAACCAGGCTGTGGCTGATGTTGTAGAGGTGGGATGCAATCTCAAAAACCGCAGGCAATTTCGCTTGGGTGAGTGGTTCTGTGTGTTCCGGCCGCGGAAAGTCAGCAAAGGAAAAGCCGCCAAACAGCAGGTTCCAGAACATCCACACAAAAGGGATAGTAAACGCAAACAGGTCAGGAAAGACACCCCAGAACACTGACCACCAGATGCTGATCTTCACGCTCTTTAAGTGTGCAAATTTTGCGCATGCTGCACTCCAGAGGCCGTGGGCGAGGATGTCCATTTAGACCACAATGATATTCACTTCTTCCACCCGTTCAAAATATTTGTCTTTGGTTACAAGAGGGAGATTATGTTCAAAGGCTTGCGTGATTATAAAAAGGTCCGAGAGGGAGAAAACAATGCCCTTGCTTTCATATTTTAATTTAAGGTAGGCGGCAAGGTCGGATGTTGTACGGGTTGCCTCAAGAAAATCAAATTGATTAATCCACGCCATACGTTTCTGTCTGTTTAGTGTTGATTTATCTTTAAGGCCCTGTAAATATTCAAAGTAGGTGATAAAGCTGATACTTGCTTCTGTCATCTCATAAACGCTTATCTGTTTCAATAAACTAATTGTAGGGAAAACATTTTTTTCTACATCGACTAGAATAGATGTATCAAGCATCAGTGCCATGGTATCTCCCTAAAACCACCAACTCTATTTTTTCTAATAATTTCTCGCATCCTTTCCGCTTCCTCATCGGAAATGGGGTCTGTGACGTTTAACAGATTATCCCAAAATCTCCTTGCGTTTTCCCGTTTATATGCCCTAATAGTATCATCTAAGAAGTCCCCCATATTCTTTTTGCTCTGGGCTGCCAGTGATTTGAGTTCAACCCATGTCTGTTCATTTGCTATTTTAATGGTTTTTACTTCTGACATAAAAGTAATAAAGTAATACTTGTATTTAAATATTACCTTATATTATAAGAAGTTTTTAAAACAGTACCCCTAAATTGCTGAACAGGTGTAAAATGTATGTATGATTTACTTATCGCCATCTTATTAGGGATAGTGGAAGGGATTACGGAGTTTCTGCCTATTTCATCCACCGGACACCTTATTCTGATCAGTGATTGGATGGGATTCACAGGAGAGTTTGCAAACACATTCAACATCGTCATACAGCTCGGTGCTATCCTCTCGGTAATTGTCTATTTCAGGAAACAATTGTTTCCCTTTGGAGAACACAAATCAGAAGAGGAAAAAACAAGAGTGTGGGATCTATGGAAAAAAATAGCAGTAGGGGTCATCCCCATACTTATCGTGGGGGCTGCTTTTGGAAAACAGGTACAACATTTGCTGTTCAACCCCCTCGTTGTGGCAACAGCCTTGTTGGTTGGTGGGGTTCTTCTTATCTGGATAGAAAAACAGAAAAAATACCCCACCATTAACACCCTCTCTTCGCTGACCTATAAAATAGCACTCTTCATTGGAATAATACAATGCCTTGCCCTTATTCCCGGCACCTCAAGATCTGCTGCGACCATTATCGGTGCAATGCTTTTAGGATCGTCAAGGGTTGTTGCTGCTGAATTCTCATTTTACCTGGCAATACCAACCATAGCTGCTGCATCCGGATACTCATTGCTGAGCACAACAATGCTAAGCAGCAGAGAACTATTGCTCTTGGCCATCGGCTTCATTGTTGCGTTCTTTGTTGCATGGGCGGTTGTTGCTGGTTTTATGAAATACATCATAAAGAATGATTTCAAAGCCTTTGGGTATTATAGGATCGTGCTTGGGCTTGTGATTTTAGTTTATATTTTGGTATAAAAATTATTGAAATTTCTCATAGAAAACCATATCATCAACGCCAAATCGCATAGGTCGCTGTGGTGGTTGCGTAGATGCGTAGCCCAAGGTAACAAACATCACCACCTCATATTCCTCTGGAATAGAGAACTCTGCTCTGACTGCTTTTGGGTCAAAACCCTCCAGAGGACAGGATGCAAGTCCCAGATGCGTTGCTGCCAACATAAGAGTCATGGCAGCAAGTGAGGTGCTGCGCAAAGTCCAGTCTTTGCCAAGCCGTCTGTCGGTAGAGATACGTGCTACTGCAGCATCAAACGATTTCTTTTTGGTCGCATCCATCGTGCCTTTCTTCATGCGGTCTGCGGAAACAATATCCGCGTGCCCCCCTGCATTAGTGCTGCCAAGTACAATCACCACAGCAAATGCATCCCCTACATGCTTTTGGTTGTTGGCACATTTCCTCAAGCGTCTTTTGTTCGCTTCGTTCTGCACCACAATAAACTTCCACGGTTGAAGATTGTAACTTGACGGCGTGAGAGAGACTAGACGAAAGAGTTCTTGGAGTATAGCGGTTGGAATCTTCTTGCGTTTATCATAATCCCTTATGCTTCTCCTTGATTCCATAACTTCTTTAAAGTCCATAAAAAAACAAAAAAAGAGTCTACTTTAAAATGCTTATGTCCAATTACATCCAAATCTTGGTGCTGGCTCCAACATGCACGCGTTTTTATCATACATCTTAAGCTTGCTTAAATCAAAATAATCTTTTCCATCCACATTAAACATTGTATCCTTTAATTTCACTCTGCCGCTTGTATAGTCATTGGGAGAGTAACAGTAACGGGGAGCATATCTCTTAAAAATATCCACCATTAGTGATGGCTGAGAGAGTATGCTTTGCCCAACAATCCAGGCATAATCAGGGAGTATAGAAAAAGTTAACATAACTGGTTCTTTTTCCGTTTCATAAGGAGACTCACTAGAATACCTCATCCTGTGGATTGGCCTAAAGCAGAGAGTTATTTCATACTCTTCATGCCCGTACTCGTCAGTCCACCTTCCTGAAATAAATACATCATGTGTGGGGATATTATTATTAGTGTTTTTATACAAATGATTCCAAATGGGAATATCATACCGTTTATCCTCCCGTCGAACATGTGTATACCCCCAGTTACCTCCAAAGTCAGAATAATCTCTCCCCGTCATCCGCGTGCGGTATTCGATATTAAACCCCTTTGGTCTATCTGAATCCAAGTCAGAGAAGATAAGGTCTCTAGCAAGGTCAATAAGTATTTGAGATATCACTGGTTTTGTATTTGATTTTAGTTCTTTCCCATACGAACCAAACTTAGCCTCGAGAAAACTAAAGATATCCTGGTAGAGGGAACGCAAAATAGAAATGATCATCACAGTGTTTCCCACAATAACCAGAGAAAAAGGTGTATGGTTACTATACCCATAGGAGATTATTCTCAATTTATCATGAGAATGGCGTTCAGCACCCAACATAATCTGCCGTGGGATGTCCATCTGGTTCTCAAAAAGCCTGTCTTTGGCGTATGCGACAAGCTGTTCATCCAGGGGTGTTCTTTTCAATTCTCCAGATTCCAGACGCTCCAGGGATATCTTAGAGGAGATAATGCTTAGGCTACATTTATTGATAGGAAGGTGAGCCCCCGCCCTACTTTTAATGGTAAAACTAACAGATGTAGAATAGCTTAGTTCACTCTTAGCTGCGTAAGAGATAGAGATAGAAATTCCATCACCATAGAATTTTTGGGTTAGCACGTCTGGCATACTATGGAGTGCTTTAAGAATGTCACTATAGGGGATTTCAAAGATTTGGTTTTGTTGATAGAGTGCTTTATCTTTCCTTAATACATCAACCCCCATAACCCTAAAGCATTGCATTTCTCGATTATCAACACCTATAAAGGCCCTCCAAATGCCTGGTGGTGCCTTATGAAAAAAGTGAATTGTCGCAGATATTTTTAGTGAAGATACATTATAAAAAGTATAGTTCCTTTTCTGGTCAATCTGAACGCTGTAGAACAGAATAAACTGAAGAGAGGACAAAAGCTCAGTAGCCTTCATTAGCTGCTCATCAAGCATTGTATCAAGCTTGCTAAGCAGCGTAGCCTCATCTCTACAGTCTTTAAAATGCTGGACCCTTTCATCATTTAAATGAAGAAGCAATTGCTTTCTAGGATCCCCGTTACATTTATCAGCCTGTTGGCTGGGATAAGAAAATCCATTTTGCACAAATTGCTCGATGTTTTCGGGGGAAAGATGTGGTCGATTAGCCATGTGTGTCTTAAGAACTGGATTTTTAAGTGCCTTGCTTACCCTACTTCCAAAGGAGACTACCCTAAAGTCAAAGGTAGTAAGTACAATCACTCTCCCCAGCATATTTTTTATTTTTAAAGCAAGGTTTCCTAGTTGGGCATAGGCTTGGTGTAATTCACGAGATGTAGAAGAGTTCTTTTGCAAACGAGAACTTATTTGTGGGGGATATTCTCCGCAAAAACGATGCATCCTGGTTTCGTGATGCAATAATTGCTTCAGCAAATCCAAAAGGGAAAAGTCAATGTCCAGCATATGACTTATTTCGTCCTGCACTTTTTCAAGAAGTTGTCTTTTTTCCTGATGTGAAGGATCAAGTAATAACCATTCAACGCCAAGCCCCTTTGAATTCTGCATTAATGCTTTAAAATCCCTGAACTCTTGTTGAGTGTTGTCTACGCTTTTTCGCTTCTGCCCAAGGGAATCTTTGGCATTGTATTAACTAAGATACTTTAATATAGTAGTTCTTCTTTTCTCTTGGTTGACAGAGGTGTATCAACCATGGCGAGACCAAAAGGAAAAATAAAAGTTGTTTGTCAGAACAAGTCCTGTGAACTTTTTCGGAAA
>JACRKK010000077.1 GCA_016219795.1 Candidatus Woesearchaeota archaeon
GCACTCAGACAAAGACTTGGAAGATTGGTGAGAAAAACATGTTCATTCTCCAAATCTCTTGAAAACCATAACAAAGTTATTGGGCTATTTCTTCAAGAAAGAAATATGGAGCGTTTATCAGTCAAATGATAACACTTCCCTTTTTTCAAAGGAATTTGAGCCAGCTATACCACCAGGATGCGGCATCTACCCCACCTCTCTTGCTTCCAAATCTGGCCTGCGTGGCACCCTTGATGACCCCGTATCTATTGTGCAAGAGCATGTGGAAGTTGGCTCTGGTCCTGAGGGTAGGCAGACACTAACGGTGAGGTACGAACAGGTGCCTTTCCACATTGCGTACCAGAAAATTATTGACAACGCCCTGCCTCATTTTGATCGTGCAATTGCTTTGTTTGAACAAGAGGAACCAAAACTTGCAGATGTCCTGAAATTAAGACGTAGGCTTCTGACACATGGCAAGGAAAAAGACGCCCGTTATGGTTTTTCTACTGATGCTGCATGGACGCAGGCAGTCCAAAATAATGACATCAATTGGGTGGATTTTATTGGTGGATTCATAGAGACCTATCTTGCATTTCAGGTGCGCTACACCTGGCACAACATGGTCTTGCTTGAGACAGAGACATCTAGCGGGCTTAACGCTATAGTTTCCAATGCAACATTGCTTGAGGAGAAATTGCCTTATGCTTCTTCGATCAGACCAAAAGTTCCTGTCATCCCTGTCCGCTTTCTGGATGTGTATGATGTTACCGGAAGCATGCGGCGTATCGTAACTGCAATAGCTGAAAATCTTCCTAATGATACTTGGGTGGGGGAGAAGATCGGCACCATCAGCACCCAATTCACCAACCTTATTGATGCAAAGCGCCGGGAACTTGTTACGCCTATCATGGCCACTGTTATTCCGGAAGAGACCCTGCGTGCATATGATTCAAGTATGGCATATATTGCATACCGTGACAACAAACAGGGAAAAACAATTTCTTCTGAGAAGATTGACAGACTTTCCGCCCTTACTTATTATGTTGACGTCTGCGCCCACGAAATAACCCACGGGCTGAGCAAGAAAAAAGATAAAGAAGAGCTCAAAAAAATCCTTTGGGGCGACTGCACTATGTGGAAAGAGGCAAGAGCACAAGCCGGAAACCTGTTTTATCTCAAAGATCTTGTGCCATTGGCCATCAAAAATAGGGGGGATACTGATATGGATCCCGATGAAGCAGTCTGTTTTGCTTACCAGACTGTTGTCGCAGACTGGGTGCGTCACATGAAAGCAGGATTTGAGACCAACCCCTATGCGGTTGCTGATGCAATGCACATCGCCTACATGATGGATAAGGGGGCAATTACCGTTGTTAACGGCCATCAACTCAGTGTTGATGTAGAAAAAATGAAGAAGGAATCAGCCAACCTCTTTGCAAACCACCTTCAGATAATTACTGACGGTGACAGAGAACTAGCTGACAATTTCAAACAGACCTACTTCCACCATAAGGGCATGCTGGAATTTAAGGAGGCAGCTCTTAAGGCAACCCAGTATGTTCCTATAGATGTCAAGCTTAAGTTTATGCCATTGCACTAGTTTCTTACAAACTCCTCAAAAACATTTATATATCTACAGGAAACAACCCCCTCTCTATGCTTGATATCAAACTTATCCGGGCAGATGCAGAAACCATCAGGAAAAATCTTGCACGAAGAAATAACCCGGCAGTCCTTGAACGCTTTGATACCTTGCTCAAGGCAGATGAATCCTATAGGAATGCGCTGCGCACCGTCGAGCAGCTGCGCCACAAACGTAATCTAATCACCCAGGAAATAAGCAATCTCAAAAAAGCAGGCAAAGACATTACGGCAGCAGCAAACGAGGCAAAACGCATCCCCCAGGAAATGACTGAGGCTGAAGAAGACGTCAAATGCCAGGAAGAACTTCTGCAGCGTCTGCTTCTTAAGACACCCAATCTTCTCCATGATTCTGTCCCGCAAGGGGCAGACGAGACGGGCAATCAGGTTGTCAAGACCTGGGGTGCCATAAAAAAACCAGCGTTTCCTCTCAAGAGCCATGTTGACCTCCTGCAATCCTTAGACATTGCAGATCTTGACCGCGCAGCGAATGTGGCAGGCGCACGGTTCTATTACCTTAAACGAGAACTGGTGCTTTTGGATATTGCTCTGGTCCAGTTTGCTCTCCAGCGTCTGTATGCAAAAAGATATATTCCTATCTATCCTCCGTTTATGATGCGGCGAAAACCCTATGAAGGCGTTACTGATCTTGCTGATTTTGAGGAGGTGCTCTACAAAATTGAGAACGAAGATCTCTATCTCATCGCTACCAGTGAACACCCTATGGGTGCGATGCATATGGGTGAAGTCCTTGTTTCAGAACAGCTTCCTCTCAGATATGCGGGCATCAGCACCTGCTTCCGCAAAGAGGCAGGAAGCCACGGCAAAGACACCAAGGGCATTTTCAGGGTTCATCAGTTTACCAAGATTGAGCAGTTCATCTTCTGTAAAGCAGAAGATTCATGGAGAATTCATGAGGAGCTGCTTGCCAATGCAGAAGAGATATTCCAGGCACTCGAACTTCCCTATCGCGTTGTCAATATCTGTACCGGTGACATAGGATGCGTCGCTGCAAAAAAATATGATATTGAAGCCTGGATGCCCGTGCAGCAGGCCTATAGAGAAGTAGTGTCGTGCAGCAACTGCACGGATTACCAAGCGAGAAGACTTAATATTCGCTGGGGCAAAGAAGGCGGCTACAAAGAGTTGGCGCATACCCTCAACAGCACCGCTATTGCGACCAGCAGAGCCATGGTTGCCATCCTTGAAAACAACCAGCAGGAAGACGGCTCGGTCCTTATCCCCAAAGTCCTGCGCCCGTATATGGGTGGGATTGAAAGAATAGGGATGTTAAGGTGACGAGCGAATTATAGGGAATCTTCCGGATTCACCGGAAATTCCGTCGGAACGTTTATATATTTCTAAGGTTTTAAGGGCATTGGGGGGATGATAGGAGGGATTAGTGGATTTTTTGGTTCAGTTACATATCAGTACGCGCATGGCAGCTCCTTTAGCTGGGGTGCTGCATGGACCAGTGCGGGAATAGGTGCAGGAGCCGGCACTGCTATCGGCGCATCATTTGGTCTTGCTTGGGAAACTGCGCCCGGTGCTATGGCTGCTATTGCAGGTGCTTCAGCAACAACAGTCTCTGTTTTAGGGCCTGAAGGCACAGCAGCAGCAACAGCGTTAGGAAGCGGAGCAA
>JACRKK010000073.1 GCA_016219795.1 Candidatus Woesearchaeota archaeon
ACCCTCGGCTCGCCGCACGCTACGATGGCGCTTGATGTGACGGGGGCTGCCCCCTACGGGGTGTCACATAGGACGAAGTCCGTCAAGCCGCCGTACTCGTGGCCGTGCGGCAAATCTTCACCACCACAAGCAGACCAAGACACCTTTCTTGACTTGACCATTTAAACACAACTTATATAAAGAAGCATGCCCAGAAATGGCTGGAGGGCATTATGGACGCAGGGGAATACTATACAGAAAAACTGAAAAAATATGGGTTTGATACTCAAGAATATTTTGAAGAGCGCAAAGGTCTTGAACCAGTCCCCACAGCCTATCCTCAGCCCAAAAAGCATTTTAGGTTCATCTACGAGACCTTCAGCCTGTCCATTGAAGAAGTCTTTTTCTGGATGATTGAATACCTCCGCTTTGAATGCAACATGCAGCATCTTCTGAAGGTGCTGGATCTCTTCTCTGCGTCAGAGCAGAGTGCCTTTTTTGGCGCTGCGCAGCAGCGCCTTGCTGCACAGCAGGACCGAATCAGCCAGTTCCTTGCAACAGTGGGCAAGATGGTTCGAGAACTGTTCCAGCTCGTGCGTGAGCTGCGTCAGATTGATGAGCGGCTCAGCTTTTATGAGGACAGTTTCACTACCAAGGGAAAAGCAAAGGAGAGCGCAGAGATTTCACTCAAAGGCATCTGGATTGACCTTGTTGAACAGGGAAGCAAGAATCCTTCTTCTGTGTATGGCATGGCGCGTGAGATGTACTTTGTTGCGCTGCCTGACCTCTTTTTTAAGGTGCATCCCCAGACTGCGCAGGAGGTTGAGGTGCAGGTTAATGCACTCAACGCCAACCTCAAACTCAAGGAAGTGCTCAAGAGGAAGCTGCGCACCTTTATTGAATGGAAGCACTTCACCTACAAGGAACTAAAGTCCAAACGGAATTTTACTCTTAAGTACCTCCGACAGCACTATGAGATCATTACTATGTATATGCACTGGGTAAAGCCTTACCTCAAGAATATCCAGCACCTCCAGCTCCACCAGAGAATGGCAAGCTCACCAGATCTTATTGCTGCATTTGAAGGAAGTATTATCGAGCTGGAAGTGTTGGCAGTCACCCAGCCGGAACATAATAAAGACATGTTTGCCTGTGTCCTCTGCAACTGGGTGTATAGATCAAGGCCCGCCATGTCCTTTCATCAGGAAGGCTACCAGCGCGGTCCCATCCACGTTGGCAGGGTGGAATTCAATGTCCGTGCCTATGCATGGGATGAAAGCAAAATCAAAAAGTATATGCAGATGCGGGAAGATGAAAATATTGAGCTGTTGGGTTTGGTTGATGATGCGGTGAAATCTTCCATGGAAGAATTGGGTGATGAAATCAAGAAATACATTAAAGAAGCAGGAGATGTGTTTGAAAATGAGGAATCCAAGGAGCAACACCACAGTGCCCATTCCCCTGTTGTTGAACTGCATCCATTCTCAGCACTTCTGCATGGTGCCCATGATATCTTTGGTTCCATGACCCGCAAGAAGACAAAGCAGAAAGCGCAGGATGAAATCAGAAAGGAGAGGGAAGGAAAAATTGCAGGCAGCGATGCAGCAAAATATGCTTATTTAGTATATAAGGATTATAAAAAATTTCATGGAATGATGACGTGGTAAGATGGCAGAACTAGACAATATAAAGGACCTTCCGGCAAAGGAGCGTGTTGCAAAACTCAAAGAACTGGAGCAGAAGAAAAAGGACGAGCTCAAGAGCGTAGAGCAGATGATCCGGGAAAGCCAGAGTGAAGCAGAACATGATCAAGAAGTAGCAGAAATTGACATAGATATACCCCAAGCAACGCCCATTGATATCACTTCTCTGTTTGACACCGAAACAACGGGAATTGAAAAAGAGGCTGATGATGATAAAGGTCCGCTGATCACTGCATATACCATCCATAAAGACTACGAGGCTCTAGGGGATTTACGTAATACTAGTGCCTATCAGCACAGCTTAAGCAGCACCCAGATTGAGCAGCTGCAGGAAATTGACAAACGCCTCAGCGTTGTGGATTACAATCTACTTACCAAAGACCTTGCCAACAAACTGGTTGCATCACGCTCTCTCCTCTATGATATCAAGCGTTACACCATGAGACATGTCTGAAGCCTCCGGCCTATCCAGGCTTCTTACGGATTTCTAAATGGATTTTCGGAGAAGATTCTACACCCCCCTTATCTTTTTCAGCAAAGTTGCAATCTCTGCGGTTTTTTTGCCACAACGCACTTTAAGAGGTATATTCTTTCGCGATATGGAGGTGAGCAGATGCCATTTTACGAGGTAGATACCCTAAAGAGTGCCATTACCAAATATATAATCGTGGGGGCAACCTGTTTTCTCTTGGGATACATCAAAGGCTGTGAGCATGGACATGCTATCACATCCACGCATACCAGCAACGCAGCAACAATTGAGATGCTGGTGGTGAATAATAAAGAGTATGTAACGGGTGATAAACTAAAGGAGGTGGTCTCTTATGGGAGATCCTATTAAAGAAAGGCTAATGAACAGGACAACAGCAAAGAGGCAGGAAAGAATTGAGCAGCCAAAAAAAGCAGTTGTTGTTCAACCTCCCCTAGGCATTGCTGTACCTGCTCATAAATTACCCCAGCTACTTTTGCCCGCTCTTTATGAGTGGAAACCAACCGTTGATGAGCAGATGCAAGAGGTTTCTGCAACGCTTCCTGGTGAGACTATTTGCCCAACCACCCAGGAACTGGATGCTATCATTGAAGATGTCCATCACTGCCAGCATGAATTTGACAAGCTGCTTCGGGTTGAAGAAGCAAGACTTTATCGGGCTTGGGCAGGTACGATTGATTTCGTGAAAGGAATGATTGGCAGAAAAGTAGATCACCCTACAGTCCACGCATTGTTCTTGCGTCAGCAGGGCAACATTGGGCAACTGAATGCCCGCCTTGAAGGGATGGTAAGGTTTTATCAGCAGGAGGCGCAAGCAATACAACGTTCGCTTGATACGGTTCTTTCCTACAATGAGCAGGAGTGCCTAAGCCAGCGGGACGTGGAAGGACAGATGATTCCTGCGCTGGTGCACTATAGGGTTGCCAGTGGGCAATTGGGGGAATTGTCAAGGCAATCCCCTGAATATTTTGCACAGTTTCGAGAGGCTCTGAAACTTCGTCGCGCACTGAACAGGATGCAGTGCGAGCGACGCATGGCGATGGATGGGGATGCGCATCATGCCAAAGACATTGAAAATCTCACCCTCCAGGATGAGTTGGTACAGACCGTGCTCTACCGGATTGTTGAACTGAATTACCAATGCAGGATGTATCTTGACACATTAACAAATAACGAACGCGCATGGAGAACGGTGGGCCAGCTTGGCCGTGCTGTTGTTGTGGTAAGGGATGGTCTTTCGGCCCTATCCCGCTTTGGTACAGCACTCAACGATAAATACATGGGGGATATACGCCAGATTGTTGCAGCAGCAGGAAAAGAAGAACCACTTGCCTGGCTTGCTTCCACCAATACCCATTTAAGAGTCCTCTCGGGAGAGGTGCATGCCCTCACCTACCAAAGTGGCTTGCCGTATGGTTTACAGAAATAGGATCCCCCATTTAAGTTGACGGTATATATCTTTCATAACCTTTTTATAGCATAGGGAGAACAGAGCAATAATGTTTATTAACACCCTTGATCCCGTTCTTCTGCAGATAGGGCCACTCCAGATACGGTACTATGGTCTGGTGTATGCAGCGGGCTTTCTGCTTGCGTATTTTATTCTACTAAAGAAGAAGGACCAACTCAAGGCAACAGAAGACCAGATAAGCACCCTACTTGTCTTTATCATGCTTGGCATGCTCGTCGGTGCACGGCTGTTCCATTTCCTTATTGACGATTTTTCAGCATTGCTTGCTGATCCCTTGGAGCTATTCCGCATATGGAATGGGGGGATGTCTTTTTTCGGCGGATTTTTGGGAAGCGTTGCAGCCGGGGCATGGTATGCACAAAAACAGAAGTTCAGCTGGCTTTCTGCAGGAGACGTGATTGTGTTTCCTCTGGTCATTGCACTTATCTTTGGTAGGATTGCAAATTTCTTCAATGGAGAATTAGTAGGCCCCCCCTCAAACGTTTTTTGGTGCGTGGTGTATCCTGGAGTTGACAATATCTGCCGTCACCCTTACCAATTATACGCTTCGTTTTCTCATGTGGTACTCTTGGGTATTCTGACCCTTTCTGCACGCTGGAAAAAGAAAAATGCATGGCCAGATGGCAGCCTTTTACTGGTCTTCATCATCGGCTACGCCGGTTTGCGCTTTCTCACTGATTTCTGGAGAGAAGACCCCCTTATCTGGGGACTGACGTCCTGGCAATGGGTATCCCTTGGGATAATCGGGTTAGTTACAGGTGTTGTGCGGTGGTATAAAAAACCAAGCAAACAGAAAAGTATATAAACAACCCCTAAGTGCTCCTCTGCTCAATGAAGCGAAGCTCGAGGAGATGGAAAAAAAAAGGCCAGATGCGCTGGAAATGGCAACGCAAGCGCATGAAGAAAGAGCGCAAGCGAAGAGCGCGTGCATAAACCTAAACATTTATAAATCATTTATTTTTTCCTTATCCCAGTGCCCGAGTTCACTCATGTGAGCGCGTGTAGGGCTCTCTTATCTTGAGAGTTCTAAATGACGTTTGCGGATATTCAAAAATGCAGAAAGAAGCAATGCAACCTGGAAAAGAATTAAAACACATTGTTCGCATTATGAACACTGATCTAGATGGTAAACGGGTTATATCTTATGCTCTGCGCAAAATCAAGGGGGTTGGGTTCCAGTATGCTAACATGGCTTGTGTTTTTGCTGCTGTTGACAAGAACAAGAGAGTAGGTTACCTTGAAGATGATGAAGTGAAACGACTGGAAGATGCCCTGAAAAACCCTCAAAAGTATGGCGTTGCAGACTGGATGTTCAATCGCAGAAAAGATATTGAAACAGGTAAGACATTCCATCTCTTCACTACAGATTTGGATTTTACTAAGGATAATGATCTCAAACTTCTGAAGATGATGAAGTCATATAGGGGTATGCGCCACCAGTGGGGTCTCCCCGTCAGAGGACAAAGGACAAAATCCAATTTCAGAAAATCAAAGGGCAAGGGACTGGGCGTGCAGCGCAAGAAAGTTGCAGCACCTGCAGCCGCATCAGAGAAAGCAGATAAGAAAAAGTGATAATCCATGGGAGATCCTAAAAAAAATCGGAAAAAGTATCAGACACCTTCGCATCCTTGGCAACGTACAAGGATTGAAAACGAGCGGAGTTATATTACTGATTACGGGTTGAAGAACAAGAAAGAAATATGGAAGATGGATTCTATTCTCAAGAATTTTAAACATCAGGTTAAGAGTCTGGTTACCCAATCTTCTGCACAGGCAGAAAAAGAGAAAGCGCAACTCTTGCGCAGGTTGCATACCCTCGGTCTTGTTACTGATTCAACAAATTTAAGCAGCATACTTGGTATGACACTCAACAGCATTATGGAGCGGCGTTTGCAGACAATGGTTGTCCGAAAAAATCTTGCAAGGACAATGGAACAGGCAAGACAGCTTATTGTGCATAGACATATTATGGTATCAGGTAAGATGATGACTGTACCGTCTTACCTTGTAAAGAAAGATGAGGAAAATACTGTCTCCTTTGCATCAAACTCACCATTTAGTGATCCGGCACATCCGGAACGAGCACTTCCCGCAAAGCAGGTTAAGGAAGTGAAAGAAACAAAAGTTGAGGGGGCAAAAGCAGCATAATGGCAGGACTAAAAGAACGCTGGGGCATTGCACACATCTACAGTTCCTATAATAATACGATTATCCATATTACGGACCTGACCGGTTCAGAGACCATCAGCAGATGTTCAGGCGGACAAGTAGTAAAATCTGACAGGATGGAATCGTCCCCCACTGCAGGTATGCTTGCTGCAAAGAAGGCAGCAGAAACTGCCATTGAACAGGGCGTAACAGGCATTCATGTCAAGATTAAAGCGCCGGGCGGACATCAGGGTCCGCATAACCCCGGACCTGGTGCACAGGCAGCGATTAGGGCACTTTCACGTATGGGTCTACGCATAGGGATTATTGAAGAGGTAACACCAATGCCTCATGACGGTTGCAGGAAAAAAGGCGGCAGACGCGGAAGAAGGGTATAAATCATGAAAATTGATATCACCGAAAAAAAACAGGACACCATGGAATTTACACTTAAAAAGGTTAGCACCAGTTTCGCCAACGGCCTGCGTAGGATTATGATTAACAAAGTACCTACCATGGCATTAGACACTCTTGAAATCAAAAAAAATTCGTCCGTGCTCTATGATGGGGTACTTGCACACAGGCTTGGTTTGATAGTGCTAAAAACGGACTTAAAATCATACGTTCTTCCGCAGGATTGCACCTGCAAAGGAGAAGGATGCGCACGCTGCATGCTTAAATTTACGTTAAAAGGCAAGGGTCCCAAAACACTCTATGCATCGGACTTAAAGAGTGACGACCCTAAAGTAAAACCAGTCTTTGAAGAGACGTTGCTGGTAAAGCTTCTGCCTGAACAGGAGATTAATCTGGTAGGGTATGCACGGTTGGGATGCGGAAAGCAGCATGCCAAATGGAGTCCAGGGCATGTTCATTATACTTATGAATCCACAATCACCGTCAATAACAACAGTTCAAAAGGTGATGCATTTAAAGCAAAATATCCACCACAGGTCTTTGATAAAAATGGCAAGATTGACAAGCAAAAGATTATCGAGCTTAATCTGGTTGATGCCTGTGACGGTGTATGTGATGATATTGTGAAAGTAGACTATGATCCTGAAAGTTTTGTCTTCCATATAGAAGCATGGGGACAGCTCTCACCCAAAGCAATGGTTGTTGAAGCAGCATCCATCATTGAAGCACAGATGGAAACATTTGCAAAAGCAATCAAAGCATAATGCCCAAAAACAGGTTTTGTGCATGACGCACCAAATCTTGAGAAGACTATTCTACTACTGCACATCTGCGGGGGTGCCGGAGTGGTCAAACGGGCTAGGTTGAGGGCCTAGTGGCTTAGTGCCTGCGCGGGTTCAAACCCCGTCTCCCGCATTACTATCATGAAACGAACATTTACTAACACAGAGCTGGTTGAGCTCATAGGCGAGCTTAAGAAAACCGCCAGCCAAGAAGAGGTCAAGATTTGGAAAGCGGTAGCTATTCAACTTGAGGCTCCTGCAAGAAAACGTAGGGTTGTCAATCTTCATAGTATTAACGCCCACACCAAAGACAACGATGTTGTTGTTGTTCCGGGCAAGGTACTTGCATCAGGCGATCTTGATCACACTGTATCAATTGCAGCCTTTTCCTTTTCAGGACAGGCCAAGGAAAAAATACATCAGGCCAAAGGAGAGGCAATGAGCATTAGTGAACTAGTGCAGAAAAATCCAAAAGGAGCAAAGGTGAAGATACTTGGCTGATCCTCTTATCTATGATGCATCTGGCATGATTGTTGGCAGACTGGCTACAGTGATTGCAAAACAGGCAATACTTGGCAAAAGAATCATCATTGTCAACTGTGAATCAGCAGTCATTGTGGGAAAACGTGAGACTGTCCTTGGTGATTTCAAGCACTGGCGCAGCCGTGGAAAACCGCGAAAAGGCCCATTTTTCCCAAGGCAGTCACACATGATTGTCAAACGCATTATCAGAGGGATGCTTCCCTGGAAGAGAGATAAAGGCAGAGAAGCATACAGCAGGATTATATGTTATATAGGAGTTCCAAAGCAATTACAGGGAAAGCAGACGATTAAACTACCAAAAGCAGACGTCCATACAAAGGAGCGGATGTTTGTAACGGTTGGTGAAATGTCTAATCTTATTGGAGGATCGCAGGTGTAGCTTATGAGTGAACAAAAAATAATCCATATATCAGGAAAAAGGAAACGGGCAATTGCCCGCGTAACGGTACGAGCAGGTAATGGCTCAGTACGTATCAACAGCAGGATGCTCGATTCTTATGAGCCTAAGCTAGCGCGCATGAAAATAAGTGAGCCGCTTATCCTTTCTGGTGACTTGGCTGGAAAGATTAATGTAGATGTGGCTGTCCAGGGAGGCGGCCAGGTATCTCAGGCAGGTGCCATTCGTCTGGGGATTGGACGAGCACTTGTTGCTTACAGTAAAGACGACCAGCTTAAGCAAACGCTTCTTGATTATGATAGGACGCTTCTGGTAGCAGACGTGCGAAGAAAGGAAACGCGAAAGCCAAACGATTCCAAAGCGCGTGCCAAGAGACAGAAGTCGTACAGATAAATTCTTCTTTTTTGTGTTTTTCTTTATAGAGAATTTTGATTAACCATCTATTTGTCAAAATTCTCTTAGAGGGATTTGACTAAAACCATGGGTTATTCAAATTCCTCTATACCCCAAAACTTCTGCAAAGATGCACACCTTTATTCTGAAGGGACTGATGGATGTGCTTAACTTCTTCCTCTGAAAGCTTGCGGGATAAATTATAGAGCGAAAGGGCAGTGCCATTGACACCCGTATTAACCAAGGATTCAACGTTGATCCTGTTTGCTGCTAGGTAATCTGCCACTAAGGCAATGACCCCTGGGACATTGCTATGCTTTATCACCAAATGATTGCCGCAGGGGTTGTATAAAAGAGGGATGCCCAGCATTTGTGTAAGATGCCCGGTATTCCCAAACAGCGAAGCCTCAATGTAGCAGGATGCCTCCTGCTTGCGGAACATAATTCCTATTTGGTTTGCGTAGCTACCTAGATGGGGATCATGCGCAATGGATATCTTTACCCCTCGCTCCTCAGCAAACATTTTTGCATTGACCGGGGTGATTGTCTCATGCCATGCCTGTAGCATGCCTGTAATGACACTGCCACTGATGGGCAGATAGTCTCTCTCCTTGATAGTGCCTGCAAATGTGATTTCTAGAGCATCAGGAATCCCCCCATCCATCAGCCCTGCAGCAAAGGATCCTGCAGATTTCGCTAGATCCATAAATCCCTGTCCTTCCTTGCTGATATGGACATAATTCACTGCGTTAAGTATGGCACCCTCTTTGAGGTAGCGCAACGCCTGTTCTCCCGCACCAGCAAGAGCATGTTCATTGGCTTCCAGGGTACTTGCACCCAGGTGCGGGGTAACTGATGCTACCTGCTGCGGAAATCGCCTGATGATTTCCTTCACCAATGGTACAGCCTCCTGCTCTTTGGGGAGATCTCCTTCATGGAAAACGTCAAAAGCGCAGCGCAGGTCTTTTCGTTTTTCTAAGGCACAGCAAAGGCCCTCCCTATCAACAACTTCTGCTCGTGCTGCATTAATAAGTGCTCCCCCCAGAGGCATTCTGCAAAGTAATTCTTCGGTGACTATCCCTCGCGTCTCATCAGTAAGATTCATATGAAGAGTAACAACATCATAAGTAAAGCACTCTTCAAGACTTAACCGCTTTACTTCTTGCGTTTGAAAGACTTCATCACGCTGATAGGGATCATAGGCACCTACTTCCATCCCAAGCCCCTTTGCCTTCTGAGCAACAAGTATGCCAATGCTTCCCAGGCCAAGAATCGCAAGACGTTTGCCCATAATTTCTCTGCCCACATATTTCGATTTGAGAAAAAAACCGTCACGTGTTGTTCTATCCGCATGGTGGACATGTCTATAAATATTAAATAGGTGTGCAAAGACCAGTTCTGCAACAGCATTTGCGTTTCTTCCTGGTGTATTTTCAACAAGCTTGTTCATTTTTGTTGCATAGGTTGTATCGATAGTGTCAGTGCCAACCCCAGCCCTGATAAAAAGACCCGTATCAGCGGCAGCGTCTATGATGCGCCGGTTTACTTTATCGCTACGTATAATTATCACCTGAAATCCTGCCAGGCGTTTGCAAAGATCCTCAGACCCAAGTCCATCAAGTTCTGCAAGCCCTTTTGGCAGCCTGTCCACCAGAATACCCTGCTCCTCCAGCAGAGTTTGTAGGGGCCCCCATATTTCATCCTTGATGACCGTTGCGATAAGCACTTTGGTTGGGGGGGTGGGGATTGGATTCATACGCTCACCTCTTTTTTAAGCAGGGCACAAAGATGTTGGATATCCTGCAGACTATGCGCAGGAAAGTTGCCTATACGCAAATGTTTTTCTTTGTATTCACCATACCCATACCCCAGGACAAGCCCTTGCGCCTCCAGGTGCTTGATGCATGTGCGGGAGCCCCCGTCAACCTCGGCAACAATCACTGTAGTTGAACGATCATGGGGATCATGCACAAACGGAGCAAGACCCGGCGTCTGTTCAAGAGTATTATAGAGCAGCATTGCTTTTTTGTTAGTTTCGCTACGGATGGTCTCGATACCTTGTGAAAGCATCTCGTCACCTATTTTTCCTAAGAGATAAATACCCAGGACATTAGGCGTCTCTGGGGTCTGATGAGCATCTGCCTTTGCAGCAAACTCCGGCAGCGCATGATAGCTTCCAATACTACAGCCACTATTCCTGAGTTCTTTCGCCCGCTCAATAACCCGGTCAGAGGCAAGGAGCACCCCAAGGCCTGAAGGGAGTCCAAAGCATTTCTGGACTGAAAAGAATGCAGCATCAACACCCGCCAGGTCAATATCCATACAGGGCACTGCAGAAACAATATCTACTGCAATGAGTGTGTGAGGATTCTGTTCCCGCAAATGTTGGATGAACCGGGGAGATGTAGCAACCCCTGTTGCAGTCTCGTTCTGGGTTACGCAAATCAGTTCTATATCAGAGGAAAGCCCAGGGGCCAGTACCCCAAATCCATTTCCTGCAGATATCTCGTGCCTCAGTGCGTTGTTACCCAGCTCCTTAGATGTTTCAAAAAAGCGTTTGGAAAACGCCCCATTTACAAAGTGATAGCTTTTTTTTGCAACCGTTCCCTGTATCAGACGCTCCATACATTCTGTTGCAGACCCAAGAAAAAGGACATGATACGCTGGCGGCAGGTTTAAAAGCGTGCGCAGAGATGCTACGGTCTGTGCGTAGATCTTCTTGAAACTCTCGCTGCGGTGTGAAATAGAGCACACACCACGTTCTACTGCGTCTAAGATGTGGCGGTGCAAAGAAGGGTATAGATGGCTTGGCCCGGGTGTAAAATAACGCGGTTTTTCTTGCATTCTGATTCACCTCTTTCTGCTTCTGAGAGCAATAAATGCATCAAATGAAGGAAGGATATGGTCTGCAAGAGCAATGATTGCATCCCTTCGGCAATTCTCGGTAAATGCATAGAATGTCGTAGCAATGCCTTGCTTCTTCAGCTCATAATCTGTGTACCCATCCCCTATAATGCTGATCTTACCATGCAAGCCTAATGCTGCTACTGCACGGCATTTTCCTTGAGCTTGTGCTAGGGGATTCTGGGAATCAAATCCGTTGATGGTACCATCTTCTGCAAAGCAGAAGGTGTTTGCCAGCACATGGTAGTCAGCAATCCCATACAATGCAACAACCGGAAGAATAAACTCCTTAAAGCCTCCGGAGATAATATAGATCTGACCCTGATTATGCACAAAAAAGTCTTTGTTTCTACTGATAGAAGGTGAGATGCTCTGCTTAAGTACCGTAATTAATAGGGGTAAATCGCTGCGGTGTGCCTTGATTAATGCCAGGCGCCGTGCCAGTGATTCGGGAAAGGGTATTTTTCCTCCCATTCCCAAAATGGTGATTTCCTGTATTGCTGCAAGCGTGTCCTTGGGTGAGGATACAGCGCCTTTTCTATCTAGTACCAAAGCTGCAAGCTCATCAATACTTTCAACGCTGACAAATGTGCTGTCAAAATCAATGAACAGCGTTTCTTCCGAATCTAAGCGCAAGGGTTCCATAACCATCATCAAAAAATGGTGTAGATATACCCGGTGGTTTTTATGTGCTTTGACCTATCTGGGCTAAGAGGGGATAAAATGTCAAAAAAACGAAAAATATTAAAGAATAGACTTATTTTAATTAAAAGTGACCAAAATCGAGGACCTTACTATGCACACGATCCGCGCCCAGGTATGGAAGGCTATAGAGACAGATGCTGCAGCAAAAAAGGACCTTTCACGAAATGTTATTAATGTCAGGGCACTGGCAAAATACCTTCTTTCTGAGTATAAAATTAATGCAACTCTTGAGGCAGTAATCTCATCCATCCGTCGTTATCGACGCCAGCCTCTTGCAAAAGGTGAGGCAACAAGGGTGTACAGCCTCTTAAAGCAGGCAAAGATACGCACACTCACCAAGATGGCATCGCTGGCACTTAAAAAAAATGAAGAGGTGCACCAAAAGATTGGGGCACTGCTTCCTTCGATAAATTCTACCGGGGGCGAAGTTCTTCGTGTCATGGAAGGGGCG
>JACRKK010000078.1 GCA_016219795.1 Candidatus Woesearchaeota archaeon
TCTTTCCGAAAAAGTTCACAGGACTTGTTCTGACAAACAACTTTTATTTTTCCTTTTGGTCTCGCCATGGTTGATACACCTCTGTCAACCAAGAGAAAAGAAGAACTACTATATTAAAGTATCTTAGTTAATACAATGCCTATTATTCCTTTTCTTCTTAGCAGGAATCAATGGCTGCACGACTCCGCAGCAAGAAGACCAGCTTCCCGTTCTCCGCATTATCTCCTCAGCACTGGGGTCTAATGATACCAAAGAGTTGCATGTCTTTGTTTTAGGAGAAAATGAAACGTACCTCAAGCAAGAGGGAATGCTGACGGTAATCTTTTATGATTACAATGGTACAGAAGTATCACGAAAAGAACAGAGCATTACCTTAGCGGATTATGTTACCTACATTGAACCTTTTACCAACCTTGAAAAAACTGCGATATTCAAAAATTACACGTCAGATGAAGTTGGGAAAACCTTTGATCAGATTAGGGATACAGATGTAATATTCAAGACAACTACATCAGAGTTTAAGGATTCCATGAGGTCATTTAATGCTCCGTAGACTGGTGCAGGTGTTCAACACATGAAAACAAACGCATACCACCCTCTTAAGAAGGAACAGTTATGGACCTTTGCATTAGCTTTTATTCTCCTTATATTTACTGCTCTTTTTGCTCTGCCAACGATTGCCCAGGAGAATGTGCTTTCTCCAAAAATTCATCCGGATCTGCAGAAGATCATTGATGCGCACAAGGCAACCCGCTCTCCTGATGAGCCGATCACTGTTTTGATACAGGTACAGGACAGGCGTAGCCTGTCAGATATCAGTAGCATAATTACCCAAAAACGACGAAGCAACATCGCCCGTTCTTATGCTCTTGGCAATGTAGTGGTGGCAGAGGTATCTGTTGTACAGCTTGAGGAGATTGCGCAGGATAGCAAGGTGAAAGAGATATGGCCCAATAGGGTGTACTATGCGACGCTGGACAGAAGCGTTCCCCAGATCAAGGCACCGGACATGTGGGCACAGGGATATAACGGTAGTGGCATGAAGATAGCTATTCTGGATACAGGCATTGATGCATCTCATGCAATGTTTGGAGGACGGGTGGTGCAGCAGGAAGTGTTCACAGGTGAGCCGAGTCCGCAGGATGTTTTTGGCCACGGTACGCATGTTGCAGGCATTGCCGCAGGCAACGGGCTCTATAAGGGCGTTGCACCAGGCGCATTGCTTATGAACGGCAAAGTGCTTTCGGATGAAGGTTCTGGAACAGACGCGGGGATCATTGCCGGCATTAACTGGGCAGTAGATCCTGACGGCAATCCCTCAACGGATGATGGCGCAGACATTATTAGCATGAGTCTTGGCGGTAATTATCGTGATTTGAACTCACCAATCGTGCAGGCAGTGGAAGATGCCATTTTGCAAGGCGTTGTTGTTGTGGTAGCTTCAGGAAATTGCGGGGGTGTTTGCCCAAGCAGCACTTGCAATGGTTATGTGGGCATTGCAACACCAGGTATCACACCCAGCGCAATTACCGTCGGTGCAGTTGATGACAATGATGGCTGGGCGTGTTTCTCAAGTGGAGAGGACATTCCTGGTGTGGGGGTTAAGCCAGATGTGGCAGCACCGGGTGTATCCATCATGTCTTCTACTCCTGGAGGTGGTTATGTTGATGCAAGTGGTACTAGCATGGCCACGCCGCATGTTGCTGGTGCAGCAGCACTTCTTCTGCAGTCCAACCCGCAACTGACACCGGAACAGGTCAAATTTGTCATGGAGCAGACTGCTGTTCCCCTGGGCGATCCTGGAAAAGATGTTAAGTTTGGCTCAGGCCGCATTGACGCAAGCAATTTTATTCCTCCCTCTGTCAATCAGGTGCTCAAATACCGCCTCCAGTACAAAACAGAGGTCTATCCGCAAGACCCCCTCTATATTCTTCTCAATACAACATCCACTGATGTCCTCAATGCTGACGCAGTCATTGGAGTGCCAGACGGCACACCATTCACACTGCCTCTGGAAAACATCTCAACTCATTCATGGAGGGCTATCTTCTATAATACTTCTTCCCTAGGTGTCTATTCTCTCAACGTCACGCTGACAAACCAGTTGGGTGAACACAGCAATTTCACCAAGGCCTTTTCCGTACGGCCTTATAATCTCACCCTGGCAAGAATTTCTCAGCTCACCATCCCGCAGCAAATACCCTACAATGCGACGCTTCCTATTGCAGTTTTGTTTGAAAATAATGAGAACCTTTCTCTTGCAACGCTTGTTGAAGTTCAGGTTTGGCAGAGCGGTAGATTAGTCACCAGCATAGAGAGCAATTATCGGAATGTCACACCCCATTCCAATGAAACATTCCTACTGTCATGGGATGCAATAACTTTCCCTGGAGATATCCATCTAGTGATTATTGCAACCTTTGGAGGCCAGTCTCATGTCAAGGAATGGTACACTACCATTGTGGATGATGCACCACCTCAGGTGCTTTCTGTTACTGCGCAGAGCACCCTTCATGAGGACAATCCTTTTGTCTTTACTGCTGACCTTTTTGATGTCAGCAGCGTTAGCGGTTCCCTTGCAGTCACAACGCCGCTGGGTGATATGCAAACTATTCCCCTGATTGAAAGGAGAAGAATAAATGCTGAAGCCCTCGTCACTGGTGCATTCTTCAATACCACTGCGCTTGGAACTTATACTTTCACGGCGAATGTCTGCGATAGTGTGGGGCACTGCACAGCTGCGGCAAGCGGCTCGTTTGAAGTTGAGAGCTGCGGCGGTGCGTCTAAAGTCCTTGTTGTGTCTGAAGAGGTCTCCGGCAACAATACGCAGCGTTACACCCTTGCGCTTGGGGCGCAATACTGCATGAGCTTATGGGATCCTTTTATTGCAGGCATCCCCAATCTTGAATATTTGCGCAGGTTTGATGTTGTCGTCTGGAGTTCGGAGAACTATTTTACACCCAAGGTTGATGATGCAAGTGCTGCATTGCTTGAAGAATATGTGGCGGCGGGAAAAAGCAGGCTTTTGGTAGAAGGAGCGGATATTGCCCTGCGTCATGTGCAGGATACATTTATGCAGAACGTTGTCCATGCTAAACTGTCGATGGATTTGTTTTTCCTGAATGATACATCAATTGCCCCAGATTATCACCCACTGTTTAAGCAGATTCCCATTCCACTTCCGTATGCTTCTGCGCAAAGCCCTTACCCTGATGCGATAATCCCAGTCAGTAATGGTAGTTCTATCGCTTGGTGGGGAAACACCAATTTCTCCGCAGGCGTAGTTTATGAGGGATTCTTATATGGGAGAGACACAAAAACAGCCTTTTTTCCATTCCTCTTAAGCGCACTTGGCGCGCAGGAACAAACGGTCATCAAGAACAGCGTTGCATGGCTCCTTGCCCCAGAGGATAGCACAGATGTCAGTATTATTAACAGCCTCTATCCTTATCCCACAGAGGGAGATGTCCCCTTCACTTTTTACCTCAACAACAGCGGAACACAGGACGCAGCAGGTGTGGCATTTGATGTTTATATAGATGGCCAGTTCTACCAGAGGGTGCAGGCAGATGTTCCTTCCATGGTTGTTCCACCCACCCCACTCCCTACATTCTCTGTGACCCTACCGCTTACTTCAGGAAATCATCAACTAAAGGTTATTGCAAATGCAGACTACGGGATTATGGAACGCAATTACCTTAACAATGTTTTCTCTCAGAGTATTACTGTTGCAACTGTTGAAGCAGACCTTGCTGTCGAATCTCTTATGCTGAGTAATGATTCCTATTCTTTCCTGGCGCGTGTTTCTAATAAGGGTGGCACCTATGCTGAATTTCCTTTAGACCTTTATCTTAATGGTGAGCTGTATGCAAGCAGCACAGCGAGTGCGCTCCTCCCAGGCCAGGCATCCACATTTATTTTTGGAGCTCCTTCTGAAACAGGGATATACACGGTAAGGGTTGTTGCAAACCCTTCTCATGTTGTTATTGAATCAGATTATACTAACAACGAACTGCAGACTACGCTCTACAAATGTTCTAAAGCAAGGGTTATCATCGTAGCAGACGATGATGCACCTACTTACTCGACTGAAAGCCCCCAAAGCGCTGAAATCATGGAGCAGATCCTCAAAGAAGATGGTTATTGCACGACACTCTGGTCTGAATCAGAAAGTGGTGTGCCTTCTTCAACCACACTGGATACCTATGATGCGGTAATCTGGAGTGCAGGGGATTACTGGGGCGGTACCTTGAATACAGAAGATGCAGCACTCCTCTCTGCATACAATGGAAGTGTTCTTTTTGAAGGAAGCGACCTTGCGTTTGATCACGCAAGTGACGGTGTTGCAGAAATGCTTCTGCATGCAGCATTTGATAGGGATTTTGTCCTTGCAGATAATGCATCGGTCACTTTTGCAGCCAATGAGATCACTAATCTGACGAGCCTTACTCTTGCAAGTGCGTTAAGTCCGTATCCTGATGGGGTCTTGCCTGCAAACGGCGGCTATGGGGTGGGGATATGGGATGATGATAGCAGCTCCTATGCATTTGTTGCCTTTAATGATACTCTAAGAAGGAGTGCGTATCTCTCATTTTCTCTTGACGCTATCCAGAATACAAATGACCGTTCAACGTTCCTGCTTGATGTTGTTTCATGGCTTGTCCAGAACTCAGCCTCTGCCTGTGATGCAGATGGTGATAGCTATGACCGCAATGATTATGGTTATGGCCCGTGCGCTGGGCTTGACTGCGATGATACTAACCCCGGGATTAATCCATCCACAGGATTCTGCGTTGAGCGTACTATAACAAAACAGTTAAGACCGGGATGGAATTCTGTATCTCTTGAACTTGCAGAGGGAGTGCGGCCCTCTGAACTCTTGGCCAATAACATTGCCGGAAATTGCACAAATGTGGCAGCATGGGATGGAAGCAGTTGGCGTATGTTCCAAAAAGGACTGCCTCTGAACAACAACCCTATCAATCCTGCCAAAGGATACTTTGTCCTGTGCATGGAATCAACCAACCTTACTATTACAGGCATGATGAATCCTTCCCGCTATCAGCCGTTATCTCTAAATCCAGGATGGAATTTTGTCAGCATGTCATATCTTGATATCAATTTTACCATCAATGGAACGACTAATGCTGCTGATTTTTCTGCATGGCTACTTTCAGGACATCCGGAATACAGTAAGGTGTATATGGCGATGTGGGGTGGAAACACATGGAAGATCTATTTTTCTAATCTTCCTCTCAATAAATTTGTCCTTAGAAATGACAGCGCTTATGTTATTAGGGCGGACATTTTGCAGACGAGAAGCGCAAGAGCGGTTGAAGATATTCCTTCGTTTGATAGATAACTTTTTTAATCTTTCTGTTTCTTTCTATTATCCATGCGCATCCCACCAGAGGTCTATAAGGAATTCTTCCGTAACAGAAGCCTCCTTGCAAAGGACTCTTTTTTTGGCAGCGCTCCAGCGCCGTTTGTCGGGCACTATGGGTATCCGCACCTGAATGTGGGTATCTTAAGCCCGCCGGAGCAACGAGAGGATGCGTGGGAGTTTGATCATCCCCGGCACTGGGCACTGGAGAATTATACCATCCCCAAGATTATGGGTTTTCGCACCTCTCTTGTTAATTCCCGCTTCAAAGCAGATGTCAAGCAGACAAATAAATTTTTAGACATTGCAAAGCAGGTGGGCATGGCTGCAAAGCCAGTGGATGTTGAAATACACCTGGAGAAAAAACCATACCTTGACATGACGCTTGATGCCTACCATGCGCCCACCGGCCCCCGGGCGCAATTGAAGAGTGCAAGCGTGACTTCCAATCCTAAAGTGCCGACTGCTGTTGAGAAGGCGGTCTCAGATACTGACTGGAAAGCAGGGGACGCGGTAGCTGCCCTCTACGAAAAAGGTATTGATGAAAATTATTTGTCCCGTATGTTTAGTGTTGGCACCCTTGGTGTGCAAATGCAGCGAAAGCTTGTTCCCACACGCTGGAGCATCACTGCTGTGGATGATACTTTGGGGAAAAAATTGCTTGCAGAAATCAAGCAATGTTCTCTGGGGGGATATGAGGTGCATTTTGGAGGCCACCTTGGCAACTATTTTCTTTGCTTGTTTTTTCCTGAGGTTTGGGGTTATGAACTATTTGAGATGTTCACGCCTAAACTGAAAGCAGGTGATTACAGTTGTACCACAGATCATGAGGGATATGCAGGCAGAAAAGAGTATGCTTCCGAAACTGCTGGTGGTTATTATGCAGCGCGGCTGTCTGTTCTTGAGAAGTTTAAGGGGAGGAAGAGGCAGGGCCGCTGCCTTGTGTTGCGCTTTATCACCCCAGAATATACTGCACCATTAGGCGTGTGGGTTGTTCGGGAAGCAGTAAGAAATGCGCTGGCAGAGCGACCGCTTTCCTTTGCAAGCCAGGAATTGATGTTGGCTTACGCAAAGCAGTTTATCCAAAGCAAGTTTGGGGTGGATATAGTACCTATCCTTGAGAGGAGCGTGCTTCTGAAAGAGAAGAGGGTGCAGAGGCGGTTTGGGGAGTTTTAAGGTTCTGTTGCTACGTTATCCCACAACATTTATATATATACCTATAACTATATGGTTATATGGCAACAACCATTGCAGTCTCGGACACCACAAAACAGCTTCTTGACCGCTTAAAAAAAGAAGAAGCACTGGACTCTTTTGACGCAGTTATTCTGGATCTGGCAAAAGAGCGGATAAAGTCACCCCCTTCTATGTTTGGCGCAGTGCCTTCCCTCAAATGGAAGTCGCAGGACAGAATGGTGCTTAAGGATGTATAAGTACCTTATTGAAAGCTCTGCCTGGGTTGAGTATTTGGGCGGCTCTGCAAAAGGAAAGAAAGTAAAAGAGCTTATTGAAAGCGAAGCAGTTGCCACGTCGGTCATCAGCATTGCTGAGCTTGCTGATAAATTTGAGCGCGAAGGGCTGACGTTTCAGCCTTCTCTTAATTTTATGCATGCCACAAGCGCAATACTCCCCATCACTGTAGATATCTGCGTGCATGCAGCTGCAATAAAAAAAGAGCAGCGCACATTAAGCCCTAAATTTGGCCTTGCAGATGCCCTTCACCTTGCGACTGCACGCAGAGAAAAGGCAAGACTTATCACCTCTGATGGAGATTTTCGGGGAAGTACGGATGTTGTTCTGATTTAAGAAACGACCAGCTTAATCCCGTCTGACTCAGGTTTGAGAAACATTTCTTCACCCTTTTTCAGATGATAACTCTTGACCACTTCATTAGGAAAGCGCACTCCAAGCCCCGTTCCTATCTGCACAATTTTGACTTCTTTTCTCATCTGCTGCCGCAGACCATCTAACGCAGTCTTAAGCGTGTCTTTTTCTGTGATGTTAAACCCGCACTTCTTGCAGTGCATGGATTCAACATTTACTCCGTACCCTACATCAAAGACAACTTTCTCCATTTCAGTCTTGCATTGCGGGCAGGTTTTCATAGTCGTTGTATCATAAATGCGTTGATGACCCAGATAATCTCATTGATTTCATCATTCTTTGTATGGACTTCAATCACAGATTTTTTAGACCTTTTTATATAGGTGAAACGGTCTTTGCCTAAGCGTTTGTTGGGATGCGTTTTTGTGGGAGATAAGATGGCTGCAACTACCAAATCCCAAGGAACATCTGCATGATCTATAAGGTAGTGCTGTGTGGGCCGTATACTTATTTTCCCTATTTGCATGTTCTTTCTCCATAGAACTACTTAAAAGTCTACTTATTTATATACTTTTGGGTAGTTCTTCTATTGTTGGATGTCTTAGGGGAAAAATTTTCTCCTTAATATGCGTTTCCTAGAAAAATCCGGAGAAATTGCGGCTTCCGTCCATTAACTTTATATTCTCGCAACTTAGGTTTTTTGTCATGTCATGGGTTTTTTCCACAAATCATTAGGGGATGCTAAGAAGAAACTGGATATAAATGATTTCCAGGGTGCCTTTGAGATTATGAGAGACCACTACAAGGGAGAAGCAATATTATCAGGTGAATTAAAGGATCTTAACGTACATCTTACTTCCTTTTTTGCTGCCCTCGACCAGTATCTTACGAATCATTTTGATGGCATAGAAACGGTTGGCGAGACAATGCGTCAAGCAAGAATAAAATCAGGTAAAAAATATCTATATCTAAATTTAGAATCAGCAGAAAAGGAAATTCAACAGGTAGAAAAGCTCATCCATACCCTTTCTACTAAAATCAAGAAAGAAAAGTGAGAGCCTTTTCTGCCTCTAAAAAACATCTAACTCCTTGCAGCCAGCTTCACATCAGACGCCTTGATTGTCTTTCTGCCGGAATGGTGCGACAGTTTGACTGCTTTCTCAGAAATCTCCTGGCCAATCTCTTCCAGCACTTCTTTTAACGCTTCTTTGGCGTCATCAGCAACACGCTCGGCACCAGCCTTTCTCATGATTTGCTCCATTGCAGCAAGGGGGATTAATCGTTTTGATACCATTTTGACCTCCATTAGGCGAAAAAGCCTCTCTAAGGCTTTTTTGGAACATCAGCTTGTTTATTAAGATTGTGGTGTGTTTGGCTTCCGGGAGTGTAATCTCATGGCTATTCATAACCCTCAAGCTAAATATTCTGGTTTCATTTTTTGGCATTCAAGAAAGTATACTGCTCCACAGTCCCCACATCATGCCATTCCTCGTCGAAGATAAAGCCAAAGACCGACGTCTTTCCCAAAAGCCAGTGGATGATATCCCCAAGGTTGTCAGGCTTTGGGTGGATATGGACATATTCCTGGAAGAAATGCAAATCTTCCTTTTGGAAAATGTAGCAGGCAGTAGCAGCAAGCGTCGTTGATGGATGGGCTGGCTTTTCTTCAAAACCAGTAATCCGATGCCCAGCGTCAATGACTGCAGCCCCCAGTTTGTGAGCAATCTTTGTCTTATCCTTTACATCATACAGCGCAACAGACGAGGCTTTTTTCTCCAGAAAAAAGCGGTAAAAGGAGGAAAGACTGAACGAAAAAAGGTTGTCTCCTGCAATAATCAACGTGTCCTCGGCGATACGGGCTTGCTCAACAGAAAATGCCACATCGCCCACTGCCCCTCTCCTGTTCTCAGGTGCTGTGCTGCCGTCGTTTAAGAGAGTAATTCTGAAGGGAGGTCGGGTAAGTTTTTCATAATTGTATTCCCATAAGACAAATTGTCCATGAAATTTCTTATTTGTCACGATAATGACCTCATCCACTTTTCCAAAGGTTATGAGGCTGCCCAATATGTGCTCGATAAGCCGCTTTCCCCTGATGGGAAGCAATGGCTTTGGCATCTCCTGGGTCAGTATAGACATCCGTGTAGCATACCCGGCAGCGAGAATGATGGCTTTCATACCCTGTCAAGAATCCACATGCTATTAAAAGGTTATTGTACATTTTTCAGTAAATTATATATAGCCCATGCTGCTTTCGCCTGTGCATGGAATTTCTTAAAAAAGTCCTTGAGGAATATGCCCTCACTGCTGAGGAAAAACAGGTGCTTGACAAAAAGATAGATGATTTCATCTGTTTAGTCAATACCGAGATACAAAAAGAAGGCATCAAAGCAAAAGCAGTCCTTGGAGGAAGCGCAGCCAAGGGCACGTTCTTAAAAAACGATTTTGACTGCGATGTTTTTGTCATGTTTGATTACGGGCTCTACAAAGACCAGTCATCTAGCCTCTCAGACTATACTGAAAAAATACTCAAGAACGCCGTGGGAAAACCCGTTCGCCTGCACGGATCCCGTGATTATTTTCAGATGAAAAAAGAACTGCAATTTGAGATCATTCCCGTCTTGGATATTGGCAATGATGCAAAAAAAGCAATCAACGTGACTGATGTCAGTCCCCTGCACACCAGCTGGATTCTTGGCAACATCAAAAAAAGGCCAGAGCTTCGGGACCAGATTGTGCTTACCAAACTATTCTTCAAGGCGCAGCATCTCTATGGTGCTGAGAGTTATATTCAGGGTTTTTCAGGCCATGTCATTGACATCCTGATCACCCATTATGGAAGTTTTCTTAGACTGTTGACTGCAGCAACTTCCTGGAAGGACAGAGTCATCATCGATGTGCAGCATCATTACGGTGACAACCCCATTCTACACCTCAACAAAGCAAAGATTGTCAGCCCGCTTATCCTCATAGATCCCATCCAGCCTGAGCGCAATGCCTCTTCTTCCTTAAGTGTTGAGAAATTTGAATTGCTCAGGAAAAAAGCGCAGGAATTCCTTGCAGTGCCATCCCCTGAATTTTTTGTAAGAACGCAGATAAAACCAGAACTCCTCAGAAAAAAGAATAAGGATGTACTTCTCATCTGCGCAAAACCTCTAAGAGGAAAAAAAGATGTGGTGGGAAGCAAATTGCTCAAAGTGTTTCTTCATCTTAAGACCCAGCTTGAAGCCGGCGGATTTTCGCTCACCGATGCGGGATGGGACTGGAGCAAGGATGCCCTCTTCTGGTTTGAGGTTAAAGAAAAAGAGATATCTCCCTTTTTTATCCATCATGGGCCCCCCATGGCAAAGGAGCAGGCTGTGGCAGCATTCAAGAAAAAACACAAAGACTGTTTCAGCGAAAACAGCAGAGTGTATGCAAAGCTAAAGAGAGAATTCACTTTGCCTCTGGCACTACTAAAAAAACACTTGACCGATCAGTATGTGCAAGAGCGGGTGGCATCTATCAGGCTTTTGGCAGCCTGATTTAATGCCAGACATAAATAACTCTTAGAATAGTTATAGAGAAGTTTGGGCATTGTATTAACTAAGATACTTTAATATAGTAGTTCTTCTTTTCTCTTGGTTGACAGAGGTGTATCAACCATGGCGAGACCAAAAGGAAAAATAAAAGTTGTTTGTCAGAACAAGTCCTGTGAACTTTTTCGGAA
>JACRKK010000079.1 GCA_016219795.1 Candidatus Woesearchaeota archaeon
ATTCCAATTCTACTGGAATTTCATGAAACCTATCAACGAAAAACTGACACCAGCAATAATCGAAGGACAAGCAACCAAGGTCTGGACATGGGGAAATTTTCTTCATACAAAATTAAAGTATCTTTAGTAAGACACTACCAAAAAATCCTCCATAAATACATTGGAGTATACTTCACCACCCAGTTTTATGAATGCACTGCGGTAATAATCCACTATCCGCAGCGGATCAACACTATAGCAGTTTTTTCCCAAAATACCGCAGGTTATAGGAGGAAGACCCATGGTGGCTGCATCATCACTAATCCTCGTAGGATCAAGACAAAGAGAAGGTACCTTTCGCTGCAATTCATCAGCTGCAATCTCCTCTATCTGAATCCCCTTTGCATGCATGACTTCAAGTGCTGAGCGGTTTTTTGCATACTGCGAATCATTAAAGAGCCAAAGATACATCATATTCTCCGGGCCGATATCAGTACCTCCTTCTTGAAGCCCTTTGTAGAACCCAATAGAGGAGCCTGCCAAAGCGATAGATACATCTGAGGCAAAAGTGTCCCGCAGCATCGTTACACTCCTAGAAGTATTGCCGCTGCCAGGTGTTCCTTTATCGATAACTGCAATAGCCATGGAGGGATTTTCCCGCTGAAGATGATATGCAGTGCTTAACCCAAGAATGCCTGCTCCTACAATAAGGACATCATAACTCTTCATTAAGAGAGCAAACCTGCGTTTCTATAAAAATTTTGCCACAAGCTTTAAAAATATTCCCTGCTTTCAGAGCCAGATGGCAGAAGACAAAGGCATCACCGCAGCAAAAGAAGATGAGTTCAGCGAGTGGTATACCCAGATCATCCAGAAAGCAGAGCTGATTGAATACACACCTGTTTCCGGCTGCCTTGTATTCCGACCCTATTCCTATGAGATATGGGAGCGGGTGCAGGCATTTCTCGACCAAGAATTCAAGAAACGCGGTGTCAAGAATGCATATTTCCCCCTCCTGATTCCAGAATCCCTGCTCACCAAAGAAAAAGAGCATGTAGAGGGCTTTTCTCCTGAGGTTGCTTGGGTCACACAAGCAGGAAACACCCCGCTTTCTGAGCGGCTTGCCATACGACCAACCTCAGAGACCATCATGTACGACACCTATAGAAAATGGGTGCAGAGCCATAGAGATCTACCTCTCAAGATTAACCAATGGTGCAACGTCGTCAGGTGGGAGTTTAAGCATGCAGTTCCTTTCCTCCGGACACGGGAATTCCTCTGGCAGGAAGGCCATACCTGCTTTGCCACCAAGGATGAGGCAGATGCTGAAGCGCATGATATCCTTAAATTGTATGCGCAGGCATATGAGGAACTCTATGCTGTGCCTGTCATCATGGGCAGAAAATCTGAAAAAGAAAAGTTTGCCGGTGCCTTGTACACCTTAAGCGTGGAGACCATGCTTCCCAACGGGAAAGCCATTCAGTGTTCAACATCGCATTGCCTGGGCCAGAATTTCTCCAAACCGTTTGGTATCCAGTTCCTTGATCAAAAAGAGCAGAAACAGCATGTCTGGCAAAACAGCTGGGGTTTCACCACCCGAAGCATTGGCATTGCTATTATGACGCACAGCGATGACAAAGGCCTTGTGCTTGCACCAGCCATAGCTCCTATCCAGGCAGTAGTCGTTCCCATTATTTTTGAGAAGACAAAAGACGCAACCATTGCCGCCTGCACAGAAATTAAGAAACAACTTGCAGAGTTTAGGGTGCATGTGGATGCAAGGGACGAGTACACCGCCGGCTGGAAATTTAATTATTGGGAAATGAAAGGTGTGCCGTTACGGATAGAGATAGGGCCCAAGGACCTTGAGAAGAAACAGGCAGTGGTCATGAGACGGGACACGCTCAAGAAGACGATGGTACCACTTGAGAATCTGCAGCATGCCATTAGCCAGGAACTGGCAAACATGCAGAAAGAGATGTTGGTAAAGGCAAGGCAGCGCCTACAAAGCCAGATAATAACTGCAGAAACCAAAGAAGCGTTCCAGAAAGGCATTGAAGAGAAAAAAATGGTCTTAGCACCCTTCTGTGGGAAACCGGATTGTGAAGAATTCATCAAAGAAAAGATGGGCGGCATCAAAAGCATCACCGCACCCTTTGATGCCAAGACGCCGGAGAAGCCCTGCATACACTGCAATAATAAGGCAGAAGCATTCTACTACTTCGCAAAAAGCTATTAGTCGGTAAATCTTCTATTTTTTCCGTTTTACAGCAGCTCTACGGAATGGGAAGAAAATATCGGAAGATCTGCAACTCCATGAAAACTTCTCCAAATAAATCGCATCTTTTCTAGTTTTCTCTGCATAACGCACTTAAAGATGCGCTCTCTTGTTAAGACATGAATAAAAACCTTGGAAAAATTGTTGCATATGCCGCCCTGGTATTTGGCGTTGCAACGCTCGGTGATTATGTCAATATCAATGCATTGAATCCCATGCTTTCCGGACAGGTAAGGCAGCGGTCTGGCCAAGACCGATATATACCCGGTCTGATTTCATCAATATGCCAGCCCTGCTTTACTTCAGCCATTGATGCTGTGAACCAGCTGCCTGATGACAAGGCATCAGCAATTTTTCAAAAATATATCCCAGAACTCAAAAGCCCCCAGAGATATGCACTTGCAAAAACAGCCTGGGATACTATCCAAAGCGATGAGCAGAACGCGCTGATGGGAGAGCGTCTGAAGAGAGATGTCCGAGAAGGCAAACAGGTTCTGCTTGATGAGAGCAGAAGACTATATGACACCATGAAACGGGGCCTGACGGACCTGATAGATGATGGTGCCAAAGATGCACGCTAAGACTTGCCCTGCATGGAAGCTTGCGCTGGTGAAAGGCATCCTAAGGATAACGCTCATTACTTCTGCCCTTGCCTACGGCGTGAGAAATGCAGAACCCTTGAGAAGGCAGGCAAACCATTTTTTCTATGGCAGAATCCCTGCTGCAGAGCAATGCTACCAGGATCTTTATGGCCTGCGTTTTTTTCGGCCCATCAACAAAGAACAGAAATTTGAGTTGTATATCTATGACTATGAAACCAGAGAACGGAGGATAGTAGGCCCAGACCTGCTTACGGGAACCATCGATGAGATCTATAAGGGTCTTGAAGATAGAGTCAGACAGAACAATGAGCGGCTGCCGCAGTCTATTGATCTCCTCTACGAAACCATGAATTTATCCAGGCCATACACGCTCCCGGAACTGGAGAGAAAACAGATGATAGAGAAACTGGATGCTGTACGGGCGTATCTTTTGGGGAGATGAATTTTTAAATGAAGCCCCATTACCCTGCCGCATGACTGACGGACTGACAGCATTGGTAACCGGAGCAGGTGGCTATGTAGGATCTATTGCCATGCGCCAGCTGCAAGAAAGCGGGAAGTATGCACATGTTAGTGGAACCATGTATCGAAAGCATGTCGATGACGCGGATCTGATGGATATCACAAATAGGGATCAGGTGTTTACGGTGCTTCGGGAAAAAAGACCAGACCATGTCTTCCATTTTGCAGCAATTTCAAATGTGGATTACTGTGAGAAAGATCCTGATCTGGCGCATTCAACCAATGTAGAAGGCGTCAGAAACCTTGTGGATGCATGCAAAGAGGTTGGCGCAAAACTGGTGCATGTTTCTACTGATTATGTGTTTGACGACAAATCAACAAGACCCTACATGGAATTTGACACCGCAAGGCCCTTGCAAGTATACGGTAAAACCAAACATGAATCAGAAGAACTTGTCCTTAATGCAGGAGGCATTGTGGTCAGGTCAAGTGGTGTTGTCGGCTACGCCGGTATTCACGATGACAAATTCATGAAATTCTTGATTAAAGGAGGACCACAAGGCATGTACAATAACGGCAAAAAGTGTTTCACCTTCGCACCCGACCTTGTAGCAGCGATGGCTGCCCTTGCAGAAAAAGGTGCATCCGGAGTGTATCATGTTGCTGGCCCAGAGAAACTCACCTGGTATGAATACGCATCTACCATCAGAGATAATATTGAAGAGTCTGTCCTCTCCAGAATCCCAGAACACAAGCAACTTAAACTGTTTGTCAAAGAACCGCAAGCGGTCAATGGCCACCAGGTTCCCCGTCCTGAAAAAGTATTCCTGGACACGTCAAAGATAAGAAGAGAATTTCCTGATCTAAAATTCCATACTGCACAGGAAGCTGCATTGATCATGGGAGAACAGATTGCACGAGATTATGACATTCAGCTCTTGCCAGTCTGAGTTCCAAATAGTTTTTTCAGCACATCAATGGTGTAGAGGATGACTGCATGCGTCTGTTCCCGGGTGGGCATGAAATTTTCTTTTTTAGTGTGGACTGAGGAGACACGCATCTGGTTGATTAGATGGATCTGTTCGTTGGTGCCCGGATCAAAACTGACATTCGCCTCCCGCAATTTTGCAATGATTTTGCCCAATCCAAGATTGGGCGCAGTCTCCATAAGGTCAGTATTTGTCGTCTCATAATATTTGCGGTAGAGCGCAATCTCAAGAATCCTGCCACACAATATCATGGCAGATCGAAAGCAGCTGTGCTCAAAGCAGCGCTGCATCTCTTCCATATCCAGAACAACATCCTCGCGGATAGCAACAGGCAGTGGTGGGATGGCAAAGCGGAATGCATTCTTCCCCGGGACAACTGCAGCATAGCACACCAAAAGCCTGTCAAGCCCTTTTTCTATGTCTGGAAATTCTTTGTTCTGGAGATGTTCCTGTATGTTCTGCATGATTTCCTGCATCTCTCTCAGATACGTCTCTTTTGCCGGCTGCTCTTTAAGCAGAGGATAAAGATCCCATACTCCTGTTTGCAGATTTGCAAGGGATTTAGCAAGCTCCCTACGATGGAAATCCTGTTTTTGTTCTTTACCGTAGAAAAGATTTTTTTTGAGGGGGGGTGATTTCTGCATCTCGTGCAGGATGCGAAGCATTGCGTGCATCTGTTCTTTGAAATCAATCATTGTCATATGTCGAGTTGGGTAACTTCAAGGGCGTGGTCCTCGATGAATTTGCGGCGGGGTTCCACCTGATCACCCATAAGGATGGTAAATATCTCATCTGCAACCACCCCATCCTCTATGGTTACTTTCTTGAGCATCCGCTGGGCAGGATCCATAGTTGTCTCCCACAATTCTTCAGGATTCATCTCTCCAAGACCTTTGAAACGTTGAATGGAGAGGCCATCCATGCCACCAAGCTCCTTAATTTTCTCATCCTTCTCCTTCTCGGTATACACATAACTGCGTGCCTTTCCTTTCTTGACAAGATAAAGGGGCGGCTGAGCAATGTAGAGATGGCCCTTCTCGATTAGGTCTTTCATATATCTATAAAAGAAAGTCAATGCCAGGGTAGTGATATGGTTTCCATCAACATCCGCATCGCACATGATAATAATCTTATGATAGCGCAACTTCTCAAGACTAAATTCCTCACCAATACTTGTTCCAAGAGCAGTGATCATCATTACGATTTCATTGTTGGTCAGTACCTTGTTGAGCCGTGATTTCTCGACGTTGAGGATCTTTCCCTTTAGAGGAAGAATTGCCTGGATATCCCGGTTTCTGCCCTGTTTGGCTGAATTATGTACAAAAACACCTGCTTCAAGAGCAAAATTATGAGTCCCTTCAACTTCAAGATCGTAGACATCCATTAGGTTTTCCATCCGTTCAATTCTCCTTATTTTGTGGTTGTAATTTGCAACTGCTTCAACAAGGGCCGTCTCACTTCCACTGAAAAATCTTTCTTTAAAAGTTTCTCTACTCAGAAGATTTCTGTTCCCAGCTTTAATCCGCTCAGCGTCGTAATGGTCCAGTCCCCAGTCTTTCTCAAGAATACGCTTCATAAACTGCATAGTATGCCTAAAATAGGTTTCGTTATATGCTTTTCTCCTTTTCTCTCTGAACTCAGGTGTCCATTGCTCTTTGGTCTTTTTGCTTCGCCATTCTTTAAGGAGGTCATTTCTCCACTGATTTTTTGCTGTAGCACTTAATTTTTTTCTTGCTTCCGGATGCATTGCAAAATAAAGTCTAACGTTTTCAGCCTGTTTTTTTCTATTCTCTGGCTTAGACCAATATTCCCTCTGATTCTTATCCAGAATATCTACTATCCGGTTTCTATATCCCTCATTTGTTTCATAGAACTGCAAAAACTTGGTCACCATATACTCTTTATAAGAGGGATTTATCCACTGTTTCTTTGCCCTAGCTGAGAGTAGTCTCTTCATTGAGGGGGTTGACATTATTCGTTTTATTTTCTCCTTATATGCTCCTGATTTATGGGCTTTTCTAGCTTTCTCTTGAACATCTGGGCTAAGTATTGTTTTCTCCAAAATCATGGTATGCAGTTCAAGATGCTCCTTTTTTGTCATTCTAATAATATTACCAGGGGAATTATTAAGTTTATTGAAGTCCAAGTGGTGTCTGTATTGACCTGAATTCTCTGGGTAAACATCATTTTCTAAATTATACTTATCTGTCAGAAGATGTGTGAAAACCCACCTCTGGCTTTGGGGGTCAAAAACCAGTTCATACCCCTCAATAGTGATCCGTCCTTCCTTTTTTGATACCTTTCTGTTGAGTGGCATAAGACTGAGGGTTGGGGTCAGCGCTTGTGCATGTTTGTAAGACGAGTCTCTTAGCATAAAAAAATGGTCAGGTGTGCAGATAATCTCTGCTCCATTATCCAGCGTGACTTTAATGACTTCTGCGTCGACTTTAGTGAGTCTTGGGTTTTTTATAAGCCCGACACCAATTGAGCCGTCTTGTTTTATTGTATAACAGTAATTTAAGTTCCCTTTTTTATCCTCATCTATCAACTCTTTGAAATTAAGGTTCCTTCCATCAACAAGCGCAACTTTAGTATCGCCCGAAAAGCAACCACCCGCAGAATCACCTTCCACAATAAACAGTTCGCACTTAGTGGGATCGGTATTGGAGCAATCTGCAAGCTTGCCTGGAAGGCTTGAACCTTCAAGAGCAGATTTCCTTCGGGTAAGCTCACGCGCTTTGCGTGCTGCTTCCCTTGCCTGCGCTGCAAGGATACTCTTCTCTACAATAAGTTTGGCAATCCGTGGTGTTTCTTCAAGATAGGCACTTAACGATGCAGTAACTAAAGAATCCACAATCCCTTTTACATTGGAGTTCCCCAATTTTGTCTTTGTCTGCCCCTCAAATTGCGGTTCAGGAACACGCAGAGAGATAACTGCACTAAGGCCCTCTCGTGCATCATCACTGGTCAGTTTTGCATCTTTGTAATTATTCTTCTCTGCGTACGTGTTGAGCACCCGTGTTATGGCAGTCCTAAATCCCGTAAGATGGGTGCCACCCTCTACAGTGTTAATGCTGTTCACAAAAGAATAAACATTTTCATTATAGCCATCGTTATACTGGAGAGCAGTCTCTACGACAACGCCATCCTTTTCTTTCTCAAAATAGATAACATCATGCAACGGTACTTTATTCTTGTTGATAAACTCAACAAACGATCTAATCCCGCCATCATACTTGAACACCTGCTCTTTACCATGGCGTTCATCCTTAATGGTGATCTCAAGACCTTTGTTGAGGAATGCAAGCTCGCGCATGCGTGCAGAAAGCACATCAAAACTAAAATCAGTGGTCTCAAAAATAGTATCATCAGGAACAAAGGTGATGCTGGTACCGGTGCCGGTTGCATCTCCTTTTACTTCCAGAGACGTGGCAGGATTGCCCATAACATATTTCTGGTAGTACATTTTGCCATCCCGCTTTATCTCTACATCAAGCTGCTTGGAGAGTGCATTGACGACAGAAAGCCCAACACCATGAAGGCCGCCGCTCACTTTATAGCTCTTCCGGTCAAACTTCCCTCCTGCGTGGAGCTTGGTCAGAACCACTTCAACTGCAGGAATATTGAATTTAGGGTGGTTGTCAACAGGAATACCCCGGCCGTTATCGACAACGGTAACCGTATTGTCCGGGTGGATAATAACCAAAACAGCAGTACAAAAGCCAGCAAGGGACTCGTCAATAGAATTGTCAACAATCTCATAAACTAAATGATGAAGCCCTGGTGCTCCTGTACTCCCAATATACATGCCCGGCCTTTTTCTGACCGCGTCCAGTCCTCCAAGCACCTGGATTTCATTTGCACCATAAGCAGAGGGATTGGGTACGGGAGTTGTTTCTGGTTTGGTTGTTTCTTCCATTTTTAGACGATGAATATAAGAAAAAAAGAGAATCCTTGGCTTTATAAAAGTTGTGGTTTTGTTTTGCCGTTATAGGCGTTATATCCTTCATTTTTGAAGGTTTTAGGTATTTAATAATGGTGGTTAAAACCGCTAAATCCAATAAATATCAGAATTATTCCAACGACCCCATAAACCCAGGCAACATACTCAGAAAAGAAAGGCACCTGGGCCACATAAGGAGACGCAAAAAAAGAGAGGAAACCTATTCCTAATCCTATCAAAAACCAGTTGGTCATACACGCATCAGGAGCATAGACCTATATTAATTTTTGTATTTTTGTATTTCAGAAAGCACTACCATCGAGGAGAAAAAGCGTTTTTTCCGTGTTTTTTAGACGAAAGATTTATAAATTACCGGTGTATAGAGTCAATAAAACCTTAAAAGGAGGGGAAACACAATGGCAGAAAAAGTAGCAAAAGTTGGTGCAAAGAAAGAAGGTGGCTACCTCTACTTTGTTGACAAGCAGGGCGACATTGCTCGTGCAGTCATGGCAAGAGGCGGCAAGAAGGCAAAGAAAGGAGCAAGCAAAGTCGCTAAGGTTGGCGTCAAGAAAGAGAAAGGCTATCTCTACTTTGTCGATGGCAAAGGAGACATCAGTAGGGCAAAAATGGCCCGTGGAAGGAAGTAATCTTCCTTTTTTTTCTTTTATTTATTGTTCTCATTCTGTAAAACGGCTCTGTAGAAAAGTTGGGTTGCTGGCCTTGAGTCGAGCCTCTTCAAAGCCACTTGCGAAGCTGACAAGAGGGTTGGCTCCTTCGGAGAATGTCAGCAATCACTGTTTGAAGCCAAGGCGAGAAGCCAGCAACCCCGTA